>NZ_JBPXMB010000018.1:0-239864 GCF_051918945.1 Streptosporangium sp. LJ11 | reverse complement strand
AGCGTCGTCGGGGCCGATTCCGTCCCGGCCGCACTGTCCGTGCCGTTCGGCGCCACGTACAGCGTGTCGCCCGGCGGGTTCGGCGTGGGGCTGAGGGTGGGGGTGGGTGTGGGCGAAGGTGACGGACCGCCGGTGGTGACGAGCACGTCGTCGAACGCGGCCGAGGAGGACAGGGTTTGCAGGCCGATACGGCCGGTGGTGGCCAGTGAACCGGTGGCCGTGGCGAACGGTGTGCCGTCGACGCTGGCACTGACGGTCGATCCACTGGTGGTGATGGACAGCGTGTACCAGGTGCCTGCCGTCACGGTGCGGGAGGCGGTGCCGAGCACGGTGTAGGAGCTGCCGTTGACCGCTTGCAGTTGCACCTTGTTTCCGGGCAGCAGGGCCAGCCGGTAGAACTTCGTGGCCGACGCGGCTCGTGCCAGCAGGCCGACGGTCGCGTTGCCGCCCAGGCTCAACGGCTTGACCCTGGCCTGGACGGTGTAGTCGCTCCAGCCGGTTCCCGGGCCCGCGAACTGGCGGGCGTTGCCGCTGCCGGCGTTGGCCTGGCGCAGGACCTTGCTGCCGTCGGTCACGATGGACCAGTCGCCGCCGGACTTCGACCAGCCGCTCAGCGAGCCGCTTTCGAAATCGTCGCTGAACGCCGTGGCGGCGTTCGCCGGGGCGACGGTGGTGCCGGTGGTGACGGCCACGACGGCCAGGGCGGTGAGCCCCGCCGCCAGCGCGGTCGCACGCCAGCGATGGCAATGACGAAATGGCGCGGATAACTTCACGGTCTGCCTTCCTGTGAACGGAGGGGATCTGTTCGTGGCGATCCGGCCGGGTTCCAGCCGTCGACGCCGGACAGGTAGTGCTGTGTGGTGTAACTGACGGCCTGGCGGGCGGCCGGTGAGAGGTCGAGCCCGTTGCCTGTGACGCCTGAGCCTGGGCTGGTGCTGCGGTACTCGCAGGCCCGGCTACGGGTCCACAGGTTTTGGGCATGTTCGTCCATGACTGGGCGGTGCCGAGGAGGCGTCGAGCACCGTCGCGGATGATCAGAGCAGCGTTGAGCTGCTGCGGTCACTCTGGGTGCTCGATACGCGCGAGGCAGGGGCTACGCCGGTTCAGGTGCCGAGGGTGGTCTACGGGCCGGTGACTCGGCTGCGGGGAGGCGTGATCGGTCTCACGACATTCTGTTCCTTTCTCGTGGGGACGACCTGGTGAGACATCGGGTTGATCGGTTCTGGAACGTGGCGTGACAGGGGTGCGGCCGCCGGTGCCGGGGGGTTTCGAGCAGCCTGACGCTGATGCGTCGGGCACATGATGAGGACCGGCGAAGAAAGTGGCGGAGATGCGGTGCCGTTCGACACGCGTTACGGCCGGCCGGGATCCGGCACGTCATCGCGGTTCGGCGGTGAGGCATCTCACGTGGCACACCGGCCAGTGGTGAGGGAAGGGATCCCGGCGATGCCCTCACGCGGTTCGGGGATGCGCCCTCACTGTAAGGAGCCACCTTAATTAGAGTCAATGGCTTTCGGTTATCTATTTGTTTCGCGGATTACCCTAAAGCGACACCCTGTCGTAACGCGGCTTCGACCTCGGATGCGCTCCTGTCGTCGCAGGTCAAGGCCAGGGGGTGCGCGTGGTCGCCGCGGGCGCGCAGACCTCAGCCCGCTCTTGCGGCCGGCCGCACACGTCGCGGCCGCACCGTCGGAGCGCATGACTCCGCGGTACGAGCTCGCGGTCAAGGAGCCTGCCGGTGTCACCTGCCGCGGCGTTGCGGCGATGGCGGGGTGTGCGGTTCCCCGTGCCGCAGCCCGTCGCGCCCGCGATGGGACTCCCATGGCGCACCCGCCCCGGGCGAGGGCCGGGAATGCGGCTTGACCTGGCCGGATGATGAATCGGCTTCGTCGCGGCAACGGAGAGCTTCTCCTCGTCCCCGCTCTGTGCTTAAATGCGGTAAGCGCTTTCCCGGCGATGTCCGCGTCCCAGATGAGGAGGTCTGAAGGGTCGTCCCCCAGAGCGTGAGGGGTTCAAGATCACTTTACGATGACCGGCCCGCACGTCCCGCGCCGTGGGTAAGGGTCGGCGAGGAGAGCGGAGGAACGCGTCGGGGGCGGCCCCGTGCCCGCGGGGATGGTCCCGCGCTCTCGTCGATGCGAGGACGGGGTGCTTCCCGTGTGTCCTCGGGCGGGAGCGCGATGATTTCGTGTTCTTCGCACTTGTGGGTGGGAATTGAGTTCAGGGCGGCGGCGTCCAGGCCGCCGGTCTTCCAGGCGAACGTGGCGCGGGAACGGTCGAGGGCGAACAGCAGCATCTCGACTTCGCCGGCGGTCAGGGACGGCTCGTTGATGACGGTGTCGTCGGTCATGGTCGGCATGCTGGGGCCGGTCCCGGACGTTTTCCTTGTCGGGTGGACGGCCGCCGAAGAGAAGCCGACCGGCTGTTCCCCGTTCTCCGTTACTCGACTACTCGACGTCGAAGCGCCGGAAACTCGCCCATCCCGCCTTTCCCGCGGCGAACAGGCCGAGGACGGCGCCCACCCACTGTCCCGGTACGGCGTCGAAGATCCCTCCGGTGCCGAAACGGCATCGTCCGCCGGTGTCCACCTCGACGCTGAGCTCGGCTTCGGGCTGTCGCAGGGGCTTTGGGGGAACCAGGTCGCGTTCGGGTTTTCCCGGCCCGGCCGCGCGGCAGGCCAGCATGGGTCCGTCGGCGGTGAGTTCCACTCCGAGCCAGGCGTAGGCGTTTCCGCAGATCACCAGCCCGGCCCGCGAGCCGAGCCCGGCCCGCAGCGTTAGTCGCGTGCGTGCCGCGAACGGCGCGGCGGGCAACCGCTGTGCCAGCACCGTGCCGCGTTCGCGCAGGTCGTCGGGACCGGGCAGGCAGGCCAGCGCCAGCGTCCCGCCTCCGACGCGCCACCAGTCGGGGCTGGGGTTGACCGGCCAGTGCCACTGCGGCCGCAACAGGAAGCTCTGGAAGGAGTCGCTCGTGGCCGTCACGGCCGCCGGGAACCCGCCGACAGGCTTGCTCCCGCCGGGCACGGGTTCGCCGTCGGCGCCCAGGACCGGCCAGCCGTCCTCGGCCCAGCGCATGGGTTGCAGGTGCACCACCCGCCCGAAGGGCCCGCGGTCCTGGAAATGCAGGAACCAGTCGGACCCGTCCGCGGTGTCCACCCAGGCGCCCTGATGCGGGCCGTTGACATCGGTGCCGCCCTGGCGCAGCACGATCCGGTCGGTGTAGGGCCCCGCGATGTCGCGGGAGCGGAAGACGGACTGCCAGCCGCGGGCCACACCTCCGGCCGGCGCGAAGATCCAGTAGTACCCGTCACGCCGGTAGACCTTGGGTCCCTCCAACGTCCGGTAGCCCGGTAGCAGGTCCCCGTCGATGATCACCTGCCCGTCGTCGAGCAACCGCTGTCCGTCGGGGCTCATGCGGTGCAACGTCAGCCGGTTGTTCACCCCGGCGCGGCTCCTGGCCCACGCGTGGACGAGATAGGCATTGCCGTCGTCGTCCCAGAACGGGCACGGGTCGATGAGGCCGAGACCGGGCTTGAGCAGGTGGGGGCTGCTCCATGGGCCGCGCGGGTCGCTTGTCGTGACGACGTGAACGCCCCGGTCGGGGTCGCCGTAGAAGATCCAGAATCGGCCGTCGTGGTGGCGCAGGGAAGGCGCCCACACCCGGCCTCCGGGCTCCGGTGTGGTCAGACCCTCCAGCCGGGGCAGGGCGTGGCCGAGGATGGTCCAGTTGACCAGGTCCCGCGAGTGCAGGATGGGCAGGCCGGGCACCTTGGAGAAGCTGGAGGCGGTCAGGTAGAAGTCATGTCCCACCCGGATGACGTCGGGGTCGGACCAGTCGGCGTTCAGCACCGGGTTGCGGTAGGTGCCATCCCCCAGGTCAGGCTGCCAAGGGCTCATCTGTTCACCGCTTCGTGTTCGTATGACGGATCGAGGCCGGCAAGACGCGGGGCGCTGGAGGAGCCGCCCGGCGGCGGGGTCATCCCCGCCGCCGGGCGGGCCGAGCCTCGCACGCCGTTGTGCGAGGCTCGGCTCAGCGTTCCTCAGGTGCCGATGTTGGCCTGCGGGCCGGTGTAGGCCCGCAGAAGGTTCGGCACGTCGGCCGTGGGGTCGAGGGTGTAGGAGTAGAAGCTCCTGGGGTCGAAGGCGGTGCCCTTCTCCTTCACCTTGCCGCTGCCCCAGTTGCTGTTGACCACGGTGTTGCCGCGCTGCACCAGTTCGCCGGCCTCGACGTAGTAGGGGTCCTTGACGGTGTCGAAGTAGCTGTTCTCGATGACCGCCTTGGTCAGGCCGCGCACGAAGTGGCCGTACCCGGTGACGTTCTGCAGGTAGTTGTTGTACAGGTGCAGGTTGGCGATGTTGTCGGCGCTGGGGTTGCGTGAGTTGGTGTTCTGGAACCAGTTGTGGTGGATCGTGATCTGCGAGGTGACGTTGTCGGTCCAGCCGATGCCGAAGGTCTTGTTGTTCTCGGCGAAGTGGTTCCAGGACACGGTGAGGTTCGTGGTGTCCTTGCGGCTGTCGAGGAGTCCGTCGTTCATCCTGGTCAGCCGGTTGTGGTCGATCCAGATGTGGTCGGCGGTGTCGATCTGGATGGCGTCGTAGTCGTAGGAGTCATCGCCCGGGTCGTCATCGGGCATCCGGGTGTCGCGGATGGTCAGGTTACGGATGATCACGTTGCTGACGCCGGCCTTGAGGAAGAAGCCGCCCCCGACGATCTCGCCGCTGGTGCCGACGCCGATGACGGTCTTGTTCGAGGCCACCCGCAGTTCGGTGCCCTTGGGGGTGATGTCGATCGTGCCCGCGACCTTGATGATGTACGGCTCGACGGCCGTGACGTAGCGGTTGAGGTCGGTCTGGTTGGTGACGGTGACGGTCTGACCGCCCGCGCCGCCGGTGGTGGGCCCGCGGCCGAGGCCGGGCAGGGCCGCGAAACCGTCAGGGGTGGAGGGCCAGGTCCGGGGCCCGGTCGGCGTGGGGGTCGGCGTCGGTGTGGGGGTGGGGGTGGGGTTCTGGGTGGTCGGCCGCTGGAACGTCCAGCGCTGGCCGGCGACGGTGGCGCAGGTCTGCTGGGTGACGGCTCCGCCGGAGGAGCCGGCCAGGCACAGGCCGTTGGTGGCGACGATCTGGTAGAGGCCGCCGGCCTGGCCGGTGAAGGTCCACTGCTGGTTGGGCTTGTCACCGCTGCCGCAGCCCCACTGCTGGATCTGCGTGCCGGGCGAGGAGCTGGCGCCGGTCACGTCGAGGCAGCGGCCGCTGTTGACGTTGACGAGCTTGAAGCGGCCCCCGCTGGAGGCGACCACCCGGAAGTGCTGCCAGGTGGCGGTGGCCGCCGCGCAGGCACCCTGCTGCAGCTTGGCACCGTTGGCGGTCCCGTGATCCTCGATCTCGGCGCACGCGCCGCTCTGGTCGCCGACGAGCTGGTAGACGCCGCCGGCGACGGGTGCCTCGCCGGCCGAGGCCCCGGCGGGGGTGATGATCGCGATGATGGCGAGGGCCGCGAGTAACAGCAGGGCCGCGGCGGCCGCCGCGGTGCCGCCGCGGCGGCGGCGGAGGGGTGGGGCGAACGATGTCACGAGGTGGTCTTCCTTTCCGGGGGCGTGGCTCTGGGGCACGGCGGATCCGTGGCACCGGCCGAGGCCGGACGTCGTGGTGTGACGGCCGGGCGGTCCGTCGTGACGTTCACCGCGTGGGGCCGGTGCGGTGGTGACGTTGAGGAGCCCGGTCTGCCTCTGAGGGGATCTCGGAGGCCGGGGCGATGTCACGGAGAACTGCACGTGGCTTCACCGCATCGATAAGGCGCAAATGTTGACAAAGCCCTCGACAACGGGAGGCGCGCCCTCACTGTAAGGAGAGCGGTAATTAGAGTCAATGGCTTTCGGTAATCATTTGTTTCTTCGATTGACGTAACCTGAAACGCTGTCGTAACGTGACTTTCGACATCAGGCGTGCGCCCCGCCACCGCGGGTCGCCGCTGTCGGAAAGACGCGAACGACCACCGTGGGAGCGACCTGCCCGCCCCGCTTCTACGGGCGGCGGCACGCGTCACGACCCCTGGAGCACGGCCGACCCCCGCCGTGATCCGGCCGTCAAAGGTACGCCGACCCGCGTCGCCTCCCTCACCGTCACCGCGCCGGTACACGCCCGCGTCCCTCCCGGGCCGGCCCGATGACCCGACACCCCCCAGAAACCACACGCCGTGACGCCGGCTCACCGGCACCTCGCGAAGGGACTGCGCTCCGATGACCGATCGACCCGCACGAATGGCCGGCGCCCGATTAAGCCGCCGCGATCTGATGAGAACGGCCGGGCTGTCCGGTCTCGCCCTGGGCCTGACCGCCTGCGGCCGTGGATTCGGCGGTGGCGGCGCCGATCCCGGGGCCGGTGGCGTTCAACTGAACATGGTCTGGTGGGGTGACGCCGCCAGAGCGCAGAAGACCCAGGCCGCGCTGGACATCTTCACGAAGAAGAACCCCGGCGTCACCGTGAAGACCGAATACCAGGACAGCGGCCCGTACAAGGACAAGCTGGCGACCCGCTTCGCCGCGGGCAATCCGCCGGATCTGATGATGATGCGCATGGACAGCCTGCGCGAGTACGCCGACCGGGGAGCACTGCTCGACCTCAACGCGCACACCGGCGCCGTCGACCTGTCCGGGCTGAGCGAGGGCGCCCGGTCGCTGTCGACCGTCGGCGACAAGGTCTTCGGCATCCCCTCCGGCCTGAACACCCTCGGCTTCGTCGTCAACAAGACCGTGACCGAGAAGTACGGCGTGAAAATCCCGGACGGCGATACCTGGAGCTGGGAGGACCTGGCCACCTTCGCGCGAGAGATCTCCACGGCCAGCGGCAAGAAGGTCTACGGCACCGGATTCGACGCCGACACTCTGGCCAACGTCATCACCTTCACCCGCCAGCGCGGGGAGGAGTTCTTCACCGAGGACGGCAAGCTGGGCGTCAGCGAGGCCACGATCGTCGCCTGGTTCGAGATGTTCGGAGCGATGCGGGACGAGGGCGGCTACCCGCCCGCCGGTTTCTTCGAGAACGTCGGCTCCTCGGCCGAGCAGTCGTATCTGGCCAAGGGCACGGTGGCCTCCCAGATCATCCCCACCAACAACTTCCTGGCCTACAACGCTGCGGCCGGCGGCAACCTGGCCCTGCTCCGGATGCCCGGCGAAACCACCGGCAAGCGGCGCGGGCAGTCGATCGACACCCCGGCACTGTGGTCGATCGCGGCCGCCTCCAAGCATTCCGCCCAGACACTGAAACTGCTCAACTTCCTCATCAACGACCCGGACGCCTCCAGAGCGACCGGCACCACCCGGGGCGTGCCGGCCAACACGAAGGTGGCCGGTGAGATCAAGGCGTCCCTGCCGCCCGACGACCAGGTCGCCACCGACTACCTCGTCCGCCTGCAGAAGGAGGAACTGCCGCGCGCCTACGCCTACCCTCCGGGTGCCAGCAGCATCGCCTCAACCCTGGAGTCGATCGCCGCCGAGGTCGAGTTCAAGCGGCAGACCCCCCAGCAGGCCGCCACCGCGATCGTCGAGGCGGGCAGGAAGGCGCTCGGCGGGTGACGCACGCGAGACGCCCGCCGGGCGAGGAGAGCGCGCCGGGCCGCGCCCTTCTGGATCGCTCGATCCCCAACACGCCGGCGGACGCCGCGCCCGGGCCCGCGAACCAGCAGGAGGCGGCCCGGCGCGGTGGGCCGCGGCGGCGCTCCAAGCCGCCCCAGGACCATGCCGGCTATCTGTTCCTGCTGCCCTGGTTCGCCGGGATGCTGTTCACCGTCATCCCGTTCTTCGCCTCCCTGTACCTGGCGTTCACCGACTACAACCTCCTCAACACGCCACGGTGGGCCGGCCTGGACAACTTCGCGCAGATGCTGCGCGACCCGGTGCTGCACCAGTCGCTGAAGGTCACCTTCATCTACACGTTCGTGTCGGTGCCGCTGTCTCTGGTCGCGGCGCTGGCAGTGGCCATGCTGCTCAACCGTGGCGTCCGAGGGCTGCCCGTCTACCGGGCGATCTTCTACCTGCCCTCCCTGCTCGGCGGCAGCGTCGCCGTCGTCCTGCTGTGGCGCTACATCTTCGGCCTCGACGGCGTCGTGAACGGGTTTCTCGGCTGGTTCGGGGTCGAGGGCCCCGGCTGGACGTCCGACCCTGACTACGCCCTGACCACGCTGATCGTCCTGCACATCTGGACCTTCGGCTCACCCATGGTGATCTTCCTGGCGGGGCTGCGACAGATCCCGGGCATGTACTACGAGGCCGCCGCCATCGACGGCGCCTCCCGGTGGCAGCGGTTCCGCTCGATCACCTTGCCACTGCTGAGCCCGATCATCTTCTTCAACCTGATCCAGTCCCTGATCTCGTCTTTTCAGACCTTCACCCAGGGATTCATCATGAGCGGCGGCACCGGCGGACCGGCCAACTCCACCCTGTTCTACAACCTGTACCTCTACCAGCAGGGCTTCTCCCAGTTCAACATGGGCTACGCCTCGGCCATGGCCTGGATGCTGCTGGTGATCATCGCGGCGTTCACCGCGATCAACTTCCTGGCCGCGAAGTACTGGGTCTTCTACGACAACTGAGGTCACGTCATGTCGATCGCCACCCCGGCCCCGCCCTCGCCGGAAGAGGACAGCTTCGTCGAGCGCGTGGGCAGGACCCGCCGATCCCGGTACGCCAAGCACATACTGCTGTGCCTGGTCGGCGCGGTCATGATGTACCCCCTGCTGTGGATGATCTCCAGCTCGCTCAAACCCGACGAGCTGATCTTCACCGATCTGTCGTTGTGGCCGGCCACGGTGGACGTGAGCAACTACATCGACGGCTGGACCGCCCTGGAGCAGCCGTTCACCGTCTATCTGGTCAACTCGCTGGTGATCGTCGTGCTGAGCATCGTCGGGAACCTGGTCTCCTGCTCGCTGGCGGCCTACGGCTTCGCCCGGCTGAAGTTCACCGGCCGCAAACTGTTCTTCACCCTGATGCTCGGCACCATGATGCTGCCCGGTCACGTGCTGCTGGTGCCGCAGTACATCGTCTTCGCCAACCTGGGCTGGCTCAACACCTACTACCCGCTGCTGGTGCCCAACTTCCTGGCCACCAACGCGTTCTACATCTTCTTGATGGTGCAGTTCATGCGCGCCCTGCCCAAGGAACTCGACGACGCCGCCCGCATCGACGGCTGCGGACCGTTTCGCACCTTCTGGAAAGTCATCATGCCGCTGTGCCTGCCCGCGTTCGCCACCACGGCGATCTTCACCTTCATCTCGGTGTGGAACGAGTTCTTCGGCCCGCTGATCTACCTGACCGACTCCGAGCTCTACACCGTGCCGCTGGCCCTGCGGCAGTTCATCGACTCCGAAGGCCAGTCGCAGTGGGGGCAGATGTTCGCCATGTCCTTCCTGTCGCTCGCCCCGGTCATCGGGTTCTTCATCGCCGGCCAGAAGTACCTGGTCAAGGGCATCGCCACCACCGGCCTGAAATAGCATCTGGGAGGATTTCCCGCTCATGCCCCATCATCAGGGACCGGCAGGACGCCGGTACGCGTTCGTCGGCACCGGATCGCGCGCCCGCATGTATCTGGAGGCGCTGCTCGGCCCGTACGCCGACGTCGGGTACCCGGTGGCCTTCTGCGACACCAACGAGGTGCGCATGGCCTACTATGACCGCCTCGTCGCCGAAGCCCGGCCGGATCTGCGGATCTCCCACCACCCCGCCGACCGGTTCGGGCGGATGCTCACGCGCGAGCGCCCCGACGTCGTGGTCGTCACCTCACCGGACGCCACCCACGCCGACTACATCAGCCAGGCGCTGCGCCACGGCGCGGACGTGGTGGTGGAGAAACCGCTGACCGTGGACGTCGCCGGGCTGCGGCAGATCCAGGACGCGCTCGCCGCGAGTACCGCGCAGCTAACCGTCACCTTCAACTACCGCTACTCGCCGCGCAACACCCTGGTGCGCCGGCTCCTCGCTGACGGCGCCATCGGCGAGGTCACCTCGGTGGCGTTCGAATGGTGCCTGGACACCGTGCACGGCGCCGACTACTTCCGCAGGTGGCATCGCGACAAGGCCGTCTCCGGCGGCCTGCTGGTCCACAAGGCGACCCACCACTTCGACCTGGTCAACTGGTGGCTGGCCGACACGCCCGCCGTCGTGTTCGCCCGCGGCGGCCTGCGTTTCTACGGCGCCGACAACGCCCGCGAGCGGGGCCTGGGGCCGCGGCCGGAGCGCAGCAGGGACGCCGTCGGCTCAGCCGACCCGTTCGCGCTCGACATCCTCGCCGACGACCGGCTGCGCCGGCTCTACTACGACGGCGAACACCTGGACGGCTACACCCGCGACCGCGACGTCTTCTCCGAGGGCATCACCATCGAAGACAACCTCAATGTCGTAGTCGGCTACCGTCGCGGCGCGTCGATGTCATACACCCTGCACGCGCACAGCCCATGGGAGGGGTACCGTGTCGCGATCAACGGAACCGAGGGGCGCATCGAACTCGACGTCGTCGAGCGCGCGCACGTCGAACCCGACACGGCCGGCGCGACGATCGGCGCCGCCACCGCCCCGCGCGCCGTCTCCCGGACCGCAGAAGCCGTCGCGGACCCCGGCGCCGCCGAGGATGACCACCGTGATGGGCGGGAGCAGCCGCGCACGAGGGGGGCGCGGCTGCTCCTGCAACGCCACTGGGAGCGCGCCATGCTGGTACCGATTCCCACCGCCCGGGGCGGACACGGAGGAGGCGACGCGATGCTGCTCGACGATGTGTTCCGCACTCCTGCCGGGGACCCGCTGCACCGGCAGGCCGGATTCGCCGACGGCGCGGCGAGCGTCATGGTCGGCATCGCGGGCAACGAGTCGCTGCGCACCGCGCAGGCGGTGTGCCTCGACGACCTCGGGCTGTCACCGGCTCCCGCGGCCGATCGCCGCTGAACAACGCCTCGATCATGGGGCAGGGGCCTTGACCACCCACCACTCTCGAGCCTGGTGACACCGAGAATTGTCGTACGCTCGACAAACACAGCGACCTTGGGGATGGACCCTCGGCCTCGTCGAGGCGGAGAGAGACGGCGATACGATCATGCATGCTCCCGGCGTACACCCGGTGCTCGCCGACCAGCCGCGAGGCGTCGCCGTGCTGCGCCTGCGCGGACACGACGTCGCCCGGTACGTATGGGGGCCCGACATCCCCCTGTCCGCGTCGCCGCGGCCCTACCTGCATCCCGTACGCACGCTGGCCGGGGTCACCGTCACCGACGCCGCCCCCGACTCCCACACCCACCAGTTCGGGATCAGCGTCGCCTTCCCCGAGCTAGACGGCTGCAACTTCTGGGGTGGCCGCACCTTCGTCGCGGGCCACGGCCCGGCCTGGCTGGACAACCACGGCACCCAACGCCACCAGCGCTGGACACGCCGCACAAGCACTGAGCTGGACCACACCCTCCAGTGGATCGGCGCCCAGCAGGCGACACTGTTGCGGGAGCGACGCTCGATCACCTGCCGGATGCTGAGCGAGACCGCCTGGTCACTCGGCATCCGGACCCGGCTCACCAATGCCGCCGAACGGCCGCTGACGTTTCGCAGCCCGGCCGCGCTGGGCCGGACCGGCGCCGGATACGGCGGTGTCTTCTGGCGCGGCCCCGCCGTCACCGGCGTCGCCCAGGTCCTTAGCCCGGCCGGTACGGACCTCCCCCACGTCCACGGCCACAGCGCCGACTGGGTCGCCGTCACCGGCACCGACCACGACGGACGCCCCTGGACGATGGTCTTCACCCCCGCGGACGAGGTCACCGCGCGAAACAGGTGGTTCGTCCGCGCTCGCGACTACCTCGGTGTCTGCTCGTCGCTGACCTGGGACGAGCCGTTCACGCTCGCTCCAGGTGAGAGCGTCGAGCGGCACGTCGCCGCCGTGGTGGCCGACGGCGCCCTCTCTGCCGCAGCCGCCGCCGGGCTCGCCGTCACTGCCCGGGCGGCGACATGACCGGAAACATCCGGCCGAGCCGGCCCCGGCAACCGCAAAGTCCCGTCCGGCAGGAGAACCTGCGCACCCTCAACCTCGAACTGATCTTCCGGCACATCGTCGCCGCCGGACGCCCCATCTCCCGCACCGAGCTGGCGACGGTCACCGGCCTGACCCGCCCCACCATCACGCGCATCGCCGAGGACCTCCTGGCCGGTCAGCTCATCACCGAAACAGGCCTGACCCACAACGGGCGCGCGGGCCGTCCCCGCGTCGGCCTGACCCTGTCCGGCAGGGGACCGGCCGGGCTCGGGCTCGACATCCGCGCCGATGCGCTGGCGGCCTGCGTCGTCGATCTCACCGGCACCGTCCGCCATCTCGCGTTCGCCCCTTCGGCGTACGCCGGAGCCGACGCCCCCGACGTGCTGGCCCGCCTGGCACACATGGCCCGTGCCGCGATCGAGGCCGCAGCTGCGCAGGACCTCACCGTCGTCACCGCCACCCTGGCCGTCCCCGGCCCCGTCCACGCCGGCATCGTACGGTCCGCGCCCGAGCTCGGATGGCGCGACGTCGACGCCGAGGCACTGCTGCGCGCCGCCCTCGACCCCCTTGATCTACCGCTCACCGTCGACAACCAGGCGAACCTCGCCGCACTCGGCGAGCTGTACGCCAGCGACAACACCCTCAGCAGCTTCGTCTACGTCTCCGGTGGGCTCGGTATCGGCGCCGGCATCGTCTTGGACGGGCACCTCATGCGCGGCGCCCGCGGCTGGAGCGGCGAACTCGGGCATGTCGCGGTGTACCCCGACGGCAAGCCCTGCCCGTGCGGCTCGCGCGGCTGCCTGCAGGCGTACGCGAGCCTCCCCGCGATCCTCGGCGACGAACCCGCGCCCGCCGGCACCACGCCCGACATCGCCATCACCGACCGCGCCGAGACCGGTGACCCCGCCACCCTCGCCGCGCTCGACGGCGCCGGCACCACGCTGGGCATCGCTCTGGCCGACATGCTCAACATCCTCGACATCGACACCGTCCTGCTGGGCGGCAGCTTCTCCCTCCTGGCGTCCTGGCTCACCACGAACGTCAGAGTGGAGATCGACCGACGTGTCCTCAGCGCCGCGTGGGCACCCATCACGGTCCGGCCCGCCCTGCTCGGCCCGGACGCCGCCGCCATCGGCGCCGCCCTGACCTCCATCGACCAGGTCAGGCAACACCCTACCGACTGGCTGACCCGCCGATCATCCCAACCATGGCACGCCGCCTCCGCTCCGCCATCGTGAGCCGAACGCCTCCCGGCCGTACACCGGCTACAACCGGCGGCGGGGAAGTGAGTCATCAGTAGCCGAGGGTGCGGTCGACAAAGCCGCGCGGATCCCGCCGGCTTCCCTCCCGGAGCAAGGAACTCACTCCCCCCCGAGAAACGATCACGATGATCCCAGGAAGCAATCTTCCGAGCCCTTACTCCATCTCGGGTCGCTGAGTAGGCCCGGGGCGCGGTACCGGGATCGCCGAGACCGGACGCAACGCGGTCTCGCCCGCTGTGATCGGCCGCCACTGTCCCGAGGGGGTGGTGAACCGGCGACGGACGTCCGTCCAATTCCTGCGGGACGGCTGGGTCGTCGGTTCGGCGGCGTCGGAGACCTTCGAACGGTGCCGGACTTCCTCCCGCCACCACGATGACGAGGATCCCGGCCGCGACCATGATCTCGTTCCCGCCGGTGAGCGAACGCGATCATGCCGACCAGCTAGGACAGGAGGAAGGTGTAGGCGACCGAGTGCTGCTGCCCGGACATGAAGGACAGGAACTGGCTGACGAAGGCGCTGCGCGAGTAGCTGTCCCCCCTGCCGGTCAGGTCGCGGTGGAAGGCCGTGCGGAACAATGCCTGATACTCCTGGACGCCGATCATCTGGTCGTCGTCGACGTCGGTGACGTCGAACAGCACCTCGGCGATCTTGACCAGCCCGGAGCTGGGCAGGCAGGCGGCCGAGGCGGCGTATTCCTGGCGCGTGACACGCCCGTCGCCGTCGGCGTCGAGACCGGCCCGCAACTCCCCCCACCAGGCGGCGTAGGCGCTGTAAAGCCGTTCCTCGTCCCGTTCCTCCAGGTCGAGCCGAGTGGCGACCTCTCTGGCCATGGCGGCCAGGTCGGGCCAGGCGAGGTAGCCGTCGCCGGTCTGGTCCAGAACCTCGGCGAAGAACCGGTCAGCCGAGCGTGTGGCTTGATCGGCCTCCTCGGAAGCGGGGGTGATGAGCCTGAGCATGGCCGCGGCCTGGCCGGCCTTGCGGCGCAGGTCCGCCCACGGCCCGGCCCCATCGCCGTGGTGGGGATCCAGCAGACTCATGAACGAGCTGGTGTGCACCCAGCCGTCTGGAAGCAGGCGAGTAGCCAATCCGGCGGTCAGGTAGACCCCGTGCATGAGCGCCCGCGTCCCTGGGAGGTCAGGCAGGGCGACACGCCGGCAGAAGGATTCCGGCAGCGAGGCGATGGTGACCGCGGCGGCCACAGGGCCTGCCACAGCCCGGCCCGCGGCCCACACCGCGGGATGGCCGCGCAGCAGGGGCGGTGCGGGCACGTTGGCGAAGAGCCGGTAGAGGATGACGCGCACCGCCTCGGTGCTCTCCAGACGATGGTCGATCATGTCGTCGTAGTAGTGCCAGAAGTCCTGCAACGTCGCGGGAAGCTGGTCGCTGTCGCCCTCGAGCAGGGTCAGAAGCGTTCGGAACTCGGTGTAGAGCCGTTCTACGGCGGGCCCGTCGAGCGACTCACCGCTCAGCCGGTACATCGTCACCGCCGACTCGAACAGGGTCGCCACCACCCAGGCGCGTGCTTCGGCGTCCATCGCGTCGTAGCCGCGACCTTGCGGGTCGGTGCCCGAGATGCGGGCGTGCAGACGGTTGAGGCGAGCCGCCTCCCGGCTGCGGACATGCCGATCCGGGTCGAGCAGCCGTTGCGTGCTCACCACGGTGTTGCGCAGACGCCGCCACGGATGAGTCACGAATGTCGAGTTGCCGATGAGCGCCGCGCCGATCTGCGGGTGCGCGGCTTCCAGAACCGTGGCGCGGGTCACCGCAAGGCCCCAGCGTGCCTCGTTGACGAGGCGGTGCAGCATCGAGTTCGGACCGAAGACGTCGACGGTCTCCCGCGCGGTGGGCTGGTTCGTCAAAGTCCCTCTCCCGTCGTGGTGATCGGCTGGCGGACATCGCCGAACCGGCGCCGGCGCCGCCGGTAGGCGTCGAGGCATTCCCAGAGGTGGGTCGCGCGAAAGTCGGGCCACAGCACCTGCGGGAAGACCCATTCGGCGTAGGCCACCTGCCAGAGCATGAAGTTGGAGATCCGTTGCTCTCCGGAGGTGCGAATGACCAGATCCACATCCGGCGTGTCGGAGTACGGAAGATGCCGGGCGAAGGTGGCCTCGGTGACCTGCTCGGCGGGTACGGCGGCGCGGATCAGCGAACGGGCGGCCTCCACGATGTCGTGGCGTCCCCCGTGATCGAAGGCGATCGTCAGCGTCATCTGCCTGTTGTCACCGGTAAGAGTCATCAGATCGGTGATGTCTTGAGCCAGCAGGGGTGGGATCCGCGGATCGGTCATGCCGAGGAATCTGCACCGGACACCTCGCGCGTGCAACGCCGGTGCGTGCTTACGGATGGCCCGGCGCACGAGCCTCATCAGGATGTCGACCTCGCCCGCCGGTCTCCGCCAGTTCTCGGTGGAGAAGGCGTACAGGCTCAGCCACTCGACACCGGCCGAGCGTGCCGCCTCGATGGTGTCGATCACGGCCGTCTCCGCCGCCTCGTGGCCCGCGGTGCGCGGCAGCGATCGCCGCGTGGCCCACCGCCCGTTCCCATCCATCACACAAGCCAGATGACGCGGCACTCCGCTGATAATTTCCATAGCGAAGCGTGACTATAGCATTACCGAAAGTATCGTCGGGTGTCGCGGGCCGTGACCCTCGGATAGCGGCGAAGCGCGGGTCGCCGACCTGCAACTCGTCCAAGCGCTCGTCTTCGAGGCCCTGCTCGCGAACAGGACCACCCGCCCGCCGGTGTTCGAGGCCGTGGCCCTGGTGGAGGCCGGGTCGAACGCCGGAGTCGAGACCGGCCTGGCCAAGGTGGCCACCGCCCGGATGATCCAGCAGGTCACCGACGCGGCCATCCAGGTTCACGGCGCGGCCGGACTCGGGCCTGACACCCCGCTGCCCGCGCCGTTTCGCACCGGCCGGATGGCCCGCCTCCTCGACGGCCCCGACGAACTGCACGTCAGCGCGGTGGCTCGCCGAATCCTCGGATGAACCTCGCCCGCGCGACCTCCACACCCGCCCCCGTCATCACGACGATGAAGATCCGCGTGGATATGAGCCAAGGCCGGGCGGTCCGGCCGTGATGGACGGTCCGCCCGGCGCAGAGCCCACGGTCATCGGGCACGGCAGCCTGTGGTTCCGCTCAGGGCAGCAGGAGGGAGGCGATGCCCAGGGCCGCGCAGATGCCCAGGATGCGTAGCATCGGCCAGCGCAGCGCGAACGTCATGACCAGGGCCGCGGCGGTGATGACCAGCGCCACGACGTTGACGGTGGCGACTTCGGGAAGCTGGACGCTGAAGGGGCCCTGGGCCCAGGTGAAGGTCCGGGTGAACAGGGTGTGCTGGGCGAAGTAGAGGGCCAGGTTGGCGATGACGCCGACGACCGCGGCGGTGATGCCGGTCAGGGCGGCACTGATCGCGGCGTTGTGGCGCAGCCGCTCGATGTGGGGGGCGCCCAGGAAGATGAACAAAAAGCAGGGCACGAAGGTGACCCAGGTGGTCAGCAGGGCGCCCAGCAGCGCGCCCGCCCAGGGGTTGAGCATGCCCGGATCGCGGAAGGCGCCCAGGAAGGCGACGAACTGCACGACCATGATGAGCGGCCCGGGGGTCGACTCGGCCAGCGCCAGGCCGCGCACCATCTCACCGGGGGTGAGCCAGGCGTAGGTCTGGACGGCCTGCTGGGCGACGAAGGCCAGCACCGCGTAAGCGCCGCCGAAGGTGACCAGGGCGGTGCCGGAGAAGAACAGCCCCTGGGTGGTGAAGACGCTGCCGGTGCCGGTCAGCAGGGCGACGGCGGCCACCGGCAGCCACCAGGCGACCAGCCCGACGGCCAGGATCTTGCCCGCCGAGCGCCAGCTGGGGGTGGCGTGGTGCAGCGCGTCGTCGGAGATCAGCGGCGCGGGCCCGTCGTCGGCGCCGTGCCCGCCACCGCCCTTCTTCACCAGGGCGGGTCGGAACCTGTACACCGCCCAGCCGATGAGCGCGGCCGCGGCGACCACGACGGGGAAGGGAACCGCGAACAGCGCGAGCGCGGCGAAGGCGGCCACCGCGACGGCGACGAAGAGCGGGTGGGTCAGCGAGCGCCTGGCGACCCGGATGACGGCCTGGGCCACGATGGCCAGCACGGCCGGCGCGATCCCGGCGAACAGGGCGACCACCACGGAGGTGTCGGCCCAGATGACATAGACGGCCGAGAGGGCCAGCAGCGCGAGCATGCCGGGCAGGACGAACAGGGTGCCGGCCACCAGGCCGCCGCGGGTGCCGTTCAGCAGCCAGCCGACGTAGATGGCCAGCTGCTGGGCCTCGGGGCCGGGCAGCAGCATGCAGTAGTTGAGGGCGTGGTTGAAACGCTGCTGGCCGATCCAGCGTTTCTCCTCCACCAGGGTGCGCTGCATGACCGCGATCTGCCCGGCCGGGCCGCCGAAGGTCTGCAGGGAGATGCCGAACCAGGCGCGCACCGCCTGGCGAAACGGGATCACGTCCCCCGAGGTGGTGGAAGTCGTGGTGGGCGGGTTGGTGGTCATCGGGTGCTCCGGTTCAGGCGGGTGGGCGGCCGAGCAGGAACGCCCGCCGGTAGTACTCGTACAGTCCGTCGAACAGCGGGCCGGTCAGCTCCAGGACGCGCTCGTCGTCGCAGACCATGGACAGCCCGCGCAGGACGACGTCCAGGCCCGGGGCCTCGGGGGCGTCGTAGCGCTCGTCGTCGACGTCGGCCTCGTGCACGATCTCGGCGATCTTCCACAGCACCGGGTCGGTCAGCTCGTAGGTGCGCAGGATCGTCTCGAAACTGCAGTCGGCGCCGTGGTGGGACAGCTTCACGCCGCGCATGTCGAACGGGGTCGCCTCAGATGGCACCTGGGCCGGGTCGTCGACGAAGGTGAAGCGCGCCTCGGCGTCGAGGTGGCGGCGGATCAGCCAGGCGCACGCCGCCCGGTCGATGTGCACCCCCGCCCGGGTCGCCCACCTCATCGCGGGCCCGCCTTCGAAGTCGGTGCCGTCTCGGCGTCTTGGCCCCTGACGGCCGCTGGGTCCTCATCGGCCCTGCCCACCACCGGGTCGTCACCGCGGCGGGCGGAAACCTGCTCAGACGCCTGCTCGGGCGAGGTCAGGGCGCGAACCGCCTGGTGGGCCACGTCGCGTTCGGCGGGGGCGAAGAAGTCGCGGCGGCCGATGCGGCGCAGCTCCGCGCGCAACCGGCCCGCCACCCGCGAGCGCTCCCCCGCCCCGGCGCCCTCGACGGCGCGGGCCGCGGCGACGACCGCCAGGTACTCGGTCCGGCGAGCCGCCTGCATCTGCTCGGCGATCGCCCGCTCCTGGGCCAGGCTCGCGGGGGTGGCCAGCCAGACCGTGGCGGTGCCGTCCGCGGCGCCGATCTCCTCGGCGATCCAGTCGAGCTGCTCACGGGTGCGCGCGTCGGCGGGCAGCGCCACCAGGCCGTCGCCGAGGCGGGCCACCCCCAGCCGCTCCAGCTTGCGCCAGACGGCGATCCGCGGCGCCGAGGGCTGGCGCGGGATCCGGTAGGCCAGCAGCACCCACTGCCCTGCCTGGCCGGGCGGCGCCAAGGGATCATGATCCACGAAGCACTCCTTGGTATCGGTAACTATGGTCACTGTAACCACGGTTACTATTAAAGGGGAAGAGGGTAGGCACGGCACTCACCTGGCGCAGGCGCGACGACCAAGCAGGGCAAGGAGAGCGCGGATGGGGCAGGAAGGGTTCGTCCTGGAGCAGGTCAGCCTGCATCGCGGGGGGCACACCGGTCCTGGCCGAGATCTCCGCGCACCTGCCGCGGGGATGTTGCACGCTGGTGACCGGGCCCAGCGGGGCGGGTAAATCGAGCCTGCTGCGGTTGCTCAACCGTCTCGCCGAACCCAGCGCCGGACGGATCTTGCTGGACGGCCGGCCACTGAGTGGCCATGACCCGCTGCTGTTGCGCCGCCGGGTCGCTCTGGTGGCCCAGCACATGGTGCTGCTGACCGGTTCGGTGGCCGAGGAGCTGGCCGTGGGATGTCCCGGCCTGGATGCCGCTCGCGCCGCCGACCTGCTGGAGCAGGTGGGATTGGGTGCCTCCTTGCTGCCCCGCTCCACCGAGGGCCTGTCCGGGGGGCAGGTCCAGCGCCTGGGCCTGGCTCGCGCGCTGGCCACCGGTCCGGAGATCCTGCTGCTGGATGAGCCCACCTCGGCGCTGGACGCCGCCGCCTTTGCCCCGCACGCCCGTACCGCCCTGCGCACCGCGGTGATGCCCGCCGTCGACGCCACCAAGGTCGTCGGGCTGATCAGCCTGCCGGGCGCCATGACCGGCCTCATCCTGGCCGGCGTGGACCCGCTGACCGCTATCCGCTACCAGATCGTGGTGATGTACATGCTGCTGGCCGCCGCCACCTTGGCCGCCCTGGTCTCCGCACGTCTGGCTCGCACCGCCCTGTTCGACGACGCCCACCGCCTCCACGATCTCCCCGCCGCCTTGCCGACACCGCCCCCCGAACGCCCCCGCTGACGCGGACGACGGTCACATCGGCAGCAGGAACAGGCTGAGCGGGGTACTGGCCACGGTCAGCGCGGCGGCGAGGGCCAGCACGCGCAAAGCCAGGGGCATCCGCGCCGGGGTGCGCAGACGGCTGATGCGAGCGTCCATGTCCTGACCGGCGCCGCCGAGAGTGCCGGCCGGCGACAGGATACGGTCACAGTCGCGAAAGCGCCGCAGCGCCTCCACCAGCACGAGGCGGTCGCGCTCGTGGGCCGCGCGGTCGTCGGCGCGCATCTCCACCAGCAGCGCCACCGCCTCCAGCATCACCTGGATGCCTCGGCTCCACGGAAAGGCACGCCGCAGCGCGGCGAACGGGAGCAACACCAGGTCATGGCGCTCGCGGGCGTGCGCGCGCTCGTGGGCGAGCACGGCCTCCAGCTCGCGGGGCCCGAGCAGTCCCAGGGTGCCGGTGCTGACGACGATGGTCGCGCGACGGCCGGGAAGGCAGTAGGCGGCGATGTCGGGATGTTCCAGCACGAGGGCCTGCCGGGCACCGGGATCGGTGCGGGCCACCAGGCGCAGCAGCGCGCGGTGGCGACGCCGCAGCGAGGCCACCGACAGGGCGCTCACGGCGAACGCCACCAGCACCCAGGCGGCCATCGCGACCCCGGCGACGGTGAGGGTCACCTGTGCGGCCGACAGGTCGTGCCGCGGGCGGCCACCGGCCAGGTCGGCGGCGAACCGCCCCAGGGCGGGCAGCACTCCGAGCCGGTAGGGGGCCAGTCCCACCGCGACCGCCGTACCGACGACCGACAGCAGCGTGGACAGGCCGATGGCCTGCCAGATGAACAGGGCGGTTCGCGGTGCCCGCCACGACCAGGTGCCGCGAGCCATCACGAGGGCGGCGGCCAGGCAGGTGAGCAGGACGATCAGGTGGTGGACGACGTACGTCATGACGGTGTGCCGCCGGGGTGGTGCGGCAGTGCCTCGCGCAGGGCTTCGGCCTCGTCGTGGCTGACCGAGCGGGCGAAGCGGCTCAGTGCGGCGATGCGGTCACCGGTCTCGCTCAGCGCCGACAACATCAGCTCGGCGATGTAGACCTCGCGCCCGGCCGCGGCCGTGTAGCGCCAGGTCCGCCCGTCGTCGTCGCGTTCGCGCCGGATGAAGTCCTTGCGCACCAGCCGGTTCATCACCGTCATCACCGTCGTGTAGGCCAAGCTCCGATCGCTCAGCCGGTTGACCACGTCCCGGACGGTGAGCGAGTCGTCACTGCCCCACAGCACGTCCATGATGGATCTTTCGAGGTCACCGAGACTGTTCACGCATCCTCCCTTGGCGTCGTCGAAGCCTATCTAGGCGCGCTCGCCGTCCCGGACGGCTGCCGGGGCGGCCAGGACGCAGGCCGCCGCCAGACCCGCCAGGCCCGTCCCGGCCAGGTAGGGGGCGACGACCGTCAGGTCGAACAGCGCTCCGGCGCCGGCGGGTGCCAGGACACGGGCCGCGGCCGACGCCGACTGGCCCAGGCCCAGGCGGGCTCCTCGCTGCTGCGGCGGGCCCGCCGCGGCCAGCAGGCTGGCCAGGGTGGGCGTCACCATGCCGTGACCGGCCGCCAGCAGGCACACCGCCACGACGCACCACACCTGGGAGGCCAGCGCGACGACGGGCATGCTGATCGCCATCACCGTCACGCCGGCCGCCGCCACCGGGGCCTCTCCCCAGCGGCGCGCCAGCAGCGCGACCGGCCCGGCCTGCACCACGACCATGGCGAGCCCGGCGGCGGCCAGCACCAGGCCGATCGCCGAGACACTCCAGCCGAACCTGGCCTGCCCCAGGAAGGCCAGGGTCGTCTCCATGCCCACGAACGCGGCCATGGCCAGAAACTGCGTGGTGGTCAGCAGCAGCACCTGCCCGGCGGGTGCCCGCGAAGGTCGCTCCTCGCGTGGACGGCGAGCCGGTTCGGGCAGAAAGAGGGCCGCGGCCAGCAGGTTGACCGCTGCCAGGGCCGCCGCGGCGTAGGCCGACGCCGCGAAACCCCACGGCGCCAGCGCCGCACCCAGCGCGGGGCCGACCACGAACGCCATCGCGATGGCGGCCCCCATCTGGGCCATGGCGCCCGTGCGCCGCTGCGGCGCGACGGCGTCGCCGATGTAGGCCTGGGCGACGGCGATGCTGCCGCCGAAGGCCCCGGCCAGCAGCCGACCCGCCAGCAGCCATCCCAGTGATCCGGCCGCCCCCGTCAACGCCAGCGACAACACCGATCCGATCAGGGCCACCAGCACCAGCGGGCGCCTGCCGTAGCGGTCCGACAACCGGCCCAGCACGGGCGCCGAGACGAACTGCGCCAGCGAGTACGACGCCATCAGCGCCCCGAACCACAGGCCACCGGCCCCCAGCTCGGCGGCGTAGAACGGCAACGCGGGCAAGATCAGCGTGAATCCCAGCAGGTCCACGAAGACCGTCAAGCAGATGACCAGCTGCGCCGAACGCCGCACCGCACACTCCCTGATTTTTCGGCGGGGGCGAATCGGCCACCGCTACTACAGCGTGTAATGCTACAGCGTGTAGTAGATGCCCTTCGGGAGAGCAGGGAGATGAGGCAATGAACCAGCAGCTGGCCCTGATCAGTGACGCCGCGATGTTCGTGGCACTGATCGTCTACGTATTGGCGTTGGCCGCCTTCGCCGTCGAACGAGCCGTGCTGCGCCATCGCCCACCCGTCGAGGTTCCGGCAGTGGTCAGGGTGGGAGCGCCCACCGCGATCCCCCCACGGCTCGCGCCTGTTCCCGGCGGCCACACGCGACGGCAGATCGCGGGCCGGGCGGCGGCCTTGTGGCTGGTCGTGGCCACCGCGCTGCACACGCTGGCGGTCGGCCTGCGCGCAGCGGCGACCGGGGCGATGCCATTGGGCAACATGTACGAGTTCGTGACCGCCTCCGCGCTCGCCGCCTCGCTCACCTACCTGATCGTCGCGCGCGCTCAACCGGTCATCCGCTCCGCCGGCCTCTACCTCGCCGGCGCGATGAGCGTCGCGCTCGGCTCGGCGATCACCGGCCTGTACGCCCAGGCCGGTCCCCTCATCCCCGCGCTGCGCTCGTACTGGCTGCTGATCCATGTCACCGCGGCCGTCGTGGCGTTCGGCGCGTTCACCCTGGGGGCGATCACCTCCGGGCTGTTTTTGCGCGCCCGGCATCGTGGCGTCGCGCACGGGCCGTCGGCGGCGGCGCTCGACCTGCTGGCCAAGCGCCTGCACGCCCGGGCCACCCGGGGATGGGGTGCCCACCGCGTGGCCGCCATCGCGATCGGCGCCTACGCCTGCCTGCTCTTCAACCTGGTCGGGGTGAACCTGCTGTTCAGCTCCCTGCACTCCTACGCCGGGCTGTGAGCACGGGACGCGGTGGCCACCATTGAGGCCGGGGGATGAGCGCCACGGCGACCGCACCACCCGCCGACCTTCGCGTTCAGTCTTGCCCGAGGCTACGAGAGGCGGCGGGTCGTACGGCGCGCAGGTAGTACAGGGCGGGTCCCAGCGGGCCGGTGCCCCGCAGGTCGAACCCGGCCTGCTCGATCAAGGTGGTGAGGCGGCCGCGCAGGTCCTCGCGCATGGCGGGACCGGTGAGGCGGCCGACCAGGTGAGCGGCCCACCGGTTGGCCGGCGGGCGGGACTCGGCGATCAGCAGGAGCCCGCCGGGACGCAGGACGCGGAACATCTCGCCGATCGCGGCGGGCACAGCAGGAGCGGGCATGTGGTGCAGGGAGAAGCTGGCCACGACGAACTCCTTGACGGGGCGAAAATCCCTCAGGCTAGCGATGGGAGGCCAGCGGGGCGTGATGGTCGGCGCCATCGAGACTGTCGGGGTCGGCGTGCACGGTGGCGGCGCCGAGGCGGGGCAGATGATGGATCAACCGGTGCTCGGCCTCCACCGCCACGGCGTGCGCCCGCAGCAGCGACAGGCCGGGATCGACCACGATGTCGACCTCGGCGCGCAGCGTATGACCGATCCAGCGCAGCCGCATCGATCCGACCCGCCGCACGCCGGGAGTGGCGGTGAGGATCTGCTCGCCCTGGTCCAGCAGGGCCGGATCGACCGCGTCCATCAGGCGGTGGTAGATCTCCCGGGCCGCGTCCCGCAGGACGAAGCAGATCGCCACCGTGATCACCAAGCCGATGACCGGGTCGGCGATCGGATAGCCCAGTGCCGCGCCGCCCGCGCCCAGCAGCACGGCCAGCGAGGTGAAACCGTCGGTGCGGGCGTGCAGCCCGTCGGCGACCAGAGCAGCCGAGCCGATCTTCCTGCCGACCTTGATCCGGTAACGGGCCACCCACTCGTTGCCGAGGAACCCGACCACCCCGGCGCCGGCCACCCACCCCAATGCCTGCACCTCCTGGGGGTCGATCAGGCGCCGCACGGCCTCATAGCCGGCGAACGCGGCGGAGGCGGCGATGATCACTACGATGGCGATGCCCGCCAGGTCCTCGGCCCTGCCGTATCCGTAGGTGAAGCGGCGGGTGGCCGCCCGGCGCCCGAGGGAGAAGGCGATCGCCAGCGGGATCGCGGTCAGAGCGTCGGCGACGTTGTGCAAAGTGTCGCCCAGCAGGGCGACCGAGCCGGAGAAGGCCACGATCACCACCTGGATGGCGGCGGTCACCATGAGAACGGCGAAAGAGATCGCCAATACCCGCATCCCCTGGCTGCTGGACTCCAACGCCGCGTCGCTCTTGTCGGCGCTGTCGTGGCTGTGCGGGGTGAAAGCGTGGCCGACGCGCCCGGCCAGGCGCCTGAGCCGGCCGCTCGCGGACGCTTCTTCGTGCCCGTGCCCGTGCCCGTGCCCGTGACCATGTCCGTGACCATGTCCGTGGTCGCCGGGCTCACGGGGAAACAAAGAATCGGCGTTGTGCTGACCAGACATCGCTACCTCACTTGCGAGCGGTGACTCTGTCGAGCAGTATATGTATTCATGTATGCACGCGACAACGTCTCAGGTGCCACCTCCTCGCAGGAGCAACCCACCGGCGCCCAGGTGGAGGCCGCCGTCGAGGCCTTCCGGATGCTCAGCGACGCCACCCGGCTGCGCCTGATGTGGCTGCTGTCCTCCGGCGAGTACGACGTCGGCTCCCTCGCCGAGGCCCTCGCGGTCGCACGCCCCTCGGTCTCCCAGCACCTGGCCAAACTGCGTCTGGCCGGGCTGGTTCGCACCCGCCGAGACGGCCGCCGCGTGCTGTACCGGGCTCGCGACGTCCATGTCCGCACCCTCATCGGTGAGGCTCTCTTCCACGCCGATCACGAGGTCTCCGGCATCCCCCGCCACCCGGACTGACCACGGGCCGCCCCGCCCGCCGACCATGACGCGTCGGCCCGCGTATGGCAGGGGGTACAGCTTGTTGCGTGCGCGGCGCCGCCTGCGACGCGAACGCCCCCGGAGGTATCGCGATGACACAGGCGGCAGGCGTAGATGTCGGTGACCAGGAGGGCACGCGCGCCGATCCGCCACAGCCGGTCCATGCTCAGCTGGTGCCCCGCGCGGGGGATCATGACACGGACGGCGGCCCAGCCCTCGCGGTGCAGGGGCGAGACCACGAAGGTCTCCATGCCCGGGATCGGCGCGATCGCCTCGTCAATACGCCTGGACGGGATGCGGTAGTCCATCATCACGTAGTCGCGGGCAACCAGAACACCGCGAAGCCGCTGCACGAGCTGCCGCAGCCCGGTACTCTCCGGCGCCCAGACCTGCTTGATCAGCACGGCCTGCGAACGCAGAATCGGGTCACCGAAGATCTCCAGCCCGACGTCAGGCCACGTTGTCTCCGGCTCAAGCGCGTCGGCGACAGCGTCGGCGACGCCGAGCCGGATTGCGGTCTCGTCCGCGCCGTCCAGCGAGACGACCCGAGCATCGACCTTCCGCTCGGCCAGATACTTCTCCAGCAGCCGCGGGTAGGCGGTGGCGACCCGTAGGCCGGTGAGGTCTCGAACACTTGTGAACTTCCCTGCCCTGGCCAGGAGGTGAAGCGTCGACTCACCGAAGCCGAGCGTGGTGATCTCCTCGGCGGAGGCCTCGGACTCCAAGAGCATGTCCTGGCCGGTTATACCGGCATCCAGCATCCCTTCTCCGACGTACACGGCGATGTCACGAGGATGCAGGAAAAACACCTCACAGGAGTTCTCCGGATCTGAGACCACACGCTCGGTGCTGTCTTGGCGCGGCCGGTAACCGGCTTCCTGCACCATCGTCTGGGCGGCCTCGGCCAGGACGCCCTTGTCGGGAACGGCGATGCGCAACATGGCGTACGCGCCCCGCGATCGCAGGTGGCGGGCAGACCCGCACACCTGCGCGACGTCTGAGCCTTCGCACTGGATTCGCGTCTTGTCCGATGGTTCCAAGAAGGACTCTGTGCGGGTCTGCATGCTCTCTCTCGCGATCAGCGGTACGCGCTCCGGGGTGGGGGCCGGTCATCCGAGGCCCGCACCACCACGCCAAGGGGTGAACGGGGGTTAAGACGGTCAGGACCCGGTGACGGCCATCCCGTAGGGAAGCTCCAGCCGGTGCTGGGCCAGCAGCGTCGCGTCGGCGAGAATCCGGCGGCTCGGGCCGTCGGCGACGATGGTTCCGCCGGACAAGATGAGCGATCGTTCACAGAGTTCGAGGGCGTAGGGCAGGCCGTGGGTGACCATGAGCACGGTGACGTCCAGGCCGCGCAGGATGTCGGCCAACTCGCGGCGCGAGGCCGGGTCCAGGTTGGATGAGGGCTCATCCAGGACCAGGATCTCCGGCCGCGTCGCCAGCACGGTCGCCACCGCGACCCGGCGCCGCTGGCCGAACGACAGATGGTGCGGGGGCCGGTCGATGAGGTGGAGCAGGCCGACCTGCTCCAAGGCGGCGTTGACGCACCGGTTCAGCTCTTGTCCTCGCAGGCCGAGGTTGGCCGGGCCGAAGGCGACGTCCTCGCCGACCGTCGGCATGAACAGCTGGTCGTCGGGGTCTTGGAAGACCAGTCCGACGCGGCGCCGGATCTCGCGCAGGTTCTCCCGCCTCACGGGCAGCCCGCCCACCGACACCGTGCCGAGCCCGGGGGTGAGGATGCCGTTGAGGTGCATCACCAGTGTGGTCTTGCCCGCGCCGTTCGGGCCGAGCAGCAGGGCGCGCGGTTCGGTGGTCGCGGCCGGCAGAATCGACGCGATCACTCCGAGGGTCGCCTTGGCCAGGATGTTCCACGCGGCCAGCAGCCCGTCAACGCTCATCGGCAGGCCGAGCACGCTGATGCGCTCACCTTCGGAGAGAAAGGGCAGCGCCACGGCGAACGCCACGAACGGCACTTCGACGACCATCCGGCGAAGGATGAAAGCCGCCGGTAGCCGCGCCAGCAGGGCGACTGCGCCCAAGATGAGCGCGTAAAGGCCGAACGCGGCGAATCGCTGCCGGTCGGTGGCCACCACGACCAGGGTGAACGCGATCATCGCGACCAGCTTGCAGTGCGGCGGCAACCGGTGGACGGCCGTGTCCAGCGGCCGGTAGAGCTGATGGGTGTGTCCGCCGGCCACAGCCGCTCACTCCTTCGTCGTAGAGGTCGTCGTAGAGGTCGTCGTGGGGGTCGTCGGCTGGAGCATGGCGAAGTCGGTGTGGGCCTGCTTCTCGTGCGCGGCCGGCGCCCGGTAGATGCTCGCCAGGCTAGGGTGCTGTCCCTTGCGCTTGCCGGTGGGGATGATCAGGTTCGGGCAGATGTCCTCCACCGACTCGCCGTTCGTGCGGCGGCAGGCTCCCGGGCCGGACGAGCGGGGTACTCGTGGGCCCGGCCCTCGCCGCTGCGGGCACGACACGACCACGCAGAGCCCACGCATCCGCCCCTGCGGGTTCACTGATGGAGAAGTACATCCTGTGACCGGCGCCGCCTCTGCCGGAGACAGGTCGTTCGTCTCATTGATCATGAAGTATGTCTTCGCTTCGCCCGTAGGGATCAGGATGATCGTGCCTGCTCAGGGCGCCAACCGCCTCAAACAGATGAGAAAAACTGCAGGATGCTTCATCTTGAACGAGACGATCTCACCGTAATCAGGAGGGTAATATCGCTGGTGTGTTCGAAAAAACGAGCTGAAATTAGATTTGCCGATATGCCTCAGATTGAGTGAGACGGGACAGCGGACGATGATCGGGACGGCCTTCACCGGTCGCAGCGCCGCGGTTACAGTACGAAGAACGACCGGGACCTCTGGAGGGCGTGATGCGATGTGATGCCCGATGAACGGACGGACATGTCCCGCGCGGTCGACCGGCGGGTTGCTCTGGCCCGCGAGTGGGACGAGCTCGTCCGTCAGGTCCGCGAACTCGACGGGTTCGAGGACTTCCTCCGGCCGCCGCGCCTGCGAAACCTGCTGCCGGCCGCCGCGCACGGCCCGGTCGTCGTGGTCAACATCAGCCAGTGGCGTTGCGACGCGCTCATCGTCGGCGCCGGCGGCGTACGGTCTGTGACCCTGCCAGGGGTGACACTGAAGGCCGTCACCGAGCGGACCGGTGGCTATCTCCGCGTGCTGCACGTCGTGGACCAGGCAGCCCACGACCTGTACGCCGCCAGAGAGCTCTACGACGATGGCGACCACACCCCCGAGACGATAAGGCGCTACACCGAGGCCAAGCTCGCCCTCGGACGGGCCGCCAGAGCCCGGGAGACGATGCTCACCGGGCTCCTGGCCTGGCTCTGGGACGAGATCGCCGCGCCCGTCCTCGCCGACCTGGACCTCACCGGCGCTCCGGCGAACGGGCGGCCCTGGCCGCGCGTGTGGTGGTGCCCGACAGGGCTGCTGACCCTGTTGCCCCTGCACGCGGCCGGCTATCACGACGGGACGGGCCGCGCCGTGGTGGACAGGGTGATCTCCTCCTACACACCCTCCCTGCGCGCCCTGCGAGAAGCCCGGCAACCCCTGGACCTGCGGCCCGACGACGAGCGCATGCTGGTCGTCGCCCTGGAGGAGACGGCCGGCGAAGTGCCGCTCACCGACGTGGCGCGCGAGAGGGACCTGCTCGCCTCCCTGTTCGCCTCCCGGATCACCCTGCTGGAGGGCGAGGTCGCGACCACGGAGGCGGTACAGGCCGAGTTGCCCCGGCACAGGTGGGCGCACTTCTGCTGCCACGGCGGCCAGAACCTCGCCGCCCCGTCGCAGGGCGGGCTGGTCCTGCACGACCGTAGTCTCACCATCGCCGACATCAGCGCGCAGCAGTACCGCGGCGAGTTCGCGTTCCTGTCGGCGTGCATGACGGCCACCGGCGGGGTCGACCTGCCCGACGAGGCGATCACCCTGGCCGCCGCCCTCCACTACACCGGCTACCGGCAGGTCATCGGCACTCTCTGGTCGGTGTACGACGACATGGCGGCCGACGTCGCCGAGGCCGTGTACGCGGATCTCACCTCGTCCGGGCGGTTCGAGCCGGACCGCTCCGCCCACGCCCTGCATGGGGCGATCCACCTGCTCCGCGACGTCCGACGCCTGCCACCGAGCGCCTGGACACCGTTCGTCCACATCGGTCCCTGAAGGAGAGTCCATGACGGCCAGCGCCTCTTCGCCGGCGGACGGCGAGCCGCTGCCCTACAAGGAGATCACCGACGAGGCGTACGCCCGGCTCGCCGCGGACAGCTTCACCGTCGAGGAACCGTATCCCGGCACCCTGATCCTCCGCGGTCCCTGTCCTCGCTGCCGGGCACCCATCGAGATACCCCTCGTAAGCGGCATCGTGCGGTCCTCCCGCTCGGCACGCGACCGGTTGCGGCGCAGGCCGCGACCGCCGGCGGCCTCGGAGACGGTCGAACCGATGATGTGCACCTGTGAGGACGATCACCCCGCCCGCCCAGAGGGCCGCTACGGGTGCGGCGCCTACTGGACCCTCACCATCTCGGCGCAGCCGCGGTGAGTCGCCGTCTCTCCCCCGGCCCCGGCCCGGCCGCCCCGGCCCACCTGCTGGCCGCCCAGGATCGGGACCATCTGCTGCGCACCGAGCTCCCCCGCGTCCGCGAGGCCGCGGCGGCCTGGCGCAACGGTCTCGGCGGGCTGCTGGCCGCGCTCATCGGGTTCAGCCTGGTCAAGGGCCGCACGGACGTCGGGCAACTCGACCGGGGATGGGCCGTCGTGGTCGGCGTGCTGCTCCTGGTCGCGTTGGTCGTCGGCGCCGTGGCCGCGCTTCTGCTCATCCGCGCGGCGCACGGGCGGCCCTCGGTCGCCTCGACCAGGACGCTCCCGCCGCGCCGCGCCGCCGACCACCTCGAAGCGCTCGTCTCGGCCGCGGCGATGCGCCGCGGCATCGCGCTGACACTCCTGTGCGCCGCGCTCCTCGTCGCCGCGGTCGGCGCGACCTGGTACGGCCCCGAGGCCGGCAAGCCGTCGCTGTCGGTGACCAGCCCGGCGGGTACGACATGCGGGTCCGTCGTACGCGTCGGCGGCGGCCGCGCCGTCCTGAAGACCAAAACCGGGGAGGTCACCGCGGACCTGTCCGCGGCTACGGCGATCGAGGCGGTCGAGAAGTGTGAGTAACCGCGACTACAAGGACGCCGACCGCCTGGTCCGAACCGCGTGGCGGCGGATCTCACGGTTCGCCGACCGCGGCGACCGGAACGCCTTCGCCGGCCCGTCCGCCCTGGCCGAGACGGCGGCGCTCATGCGGATCACGGCGTCCGGCGAGCTTGGTGACGCGACTCGGCAACATCGGCTGCTCGAGACGCTGGGCTGGTCGTGCTGGTGCCTGTATCGCGCCGCACCGCGGGAGCACCTCCCGTACCTGCAACTCGCTCTGGTGTACTTCGAGACCGCGGCCCGGCTCGGGAACACACGACTTCCGGAGCCGCTGCGGTCGGGGTTCGCCGTGGGCCTCCGGCACGCGGCGGACCTCTGGGGCAACCGCGCCCACGCGACGCTGAGCAGCGTGGCCGAGCCGGACGGACCGGCTCTCGACGAGGCGGTCGAGCTGCTGCGGCTGGCCATCGCGTACACGCCGGACCAGAACGATCCCACCCACGCGAGCGACCTCACCAACCTGGGCGCGGCGCTGAGCCTCCGCCACCACAGGCACGGGCACCCCGGTGACCGGGAAGAGGCGATCGCGATCCTGGAGCAGGTCGCGGCGCGGGACGACGCCGATCTGCCGTCGGTCCTGACCAGCCTGTACCACCTCCAGCTCCGGTCAGAGCCGCCGCCCGGCGCGGGCACCCCGTACGCCCCCGCGGTCACCGCCCAGCGGCTGGTGGACAGCACCGGCCCCGAGGCCCCGGAACGCGCGGAGAGGCTGATCTACCTGGCCACCTCACTCGGGCGAGCCGCCGAGCGCAGCGGCCGGACCGAGGATCTCGACCGCGCCATCGCGGCCGGCAGGGAGGCGATCAGCCGCTCGGAGCATCTGCCGGAGATCCGGCCTGTGGCCTGCGCCGCCACCGCGGGCCTGCTGCATGACAGGTTCGAGCTGACCGGCGAACGGGCGTACCTCGACGAGGCCGTGGAACTCCTGCGCGCGGCCGGCCGGATGCCGCCCGCCCCCGGCCTGGACGCCGAAGGGCTCCTGCGCGCGCTCGCCACCCTGCTCGCCGACCGTTATCGCGGCTTCGGGGCGCCCGGTGACCTCGACGAGGCGATGCGGCTGGCGCACCGGCTGACGGCCGCGGCCCCGCCCGGCAGCGACGACGCCCGGCAGGCGCGCAGCCTCATGGCGCGCGTCCTCGCCTTCCGGTTCGAGAACATCGGGGAGCTGGACGGCCTGCGGGAGGCGGTACGCCTGATGTGCGAGGTCACCGCCGACGCCGACGCCACTCCGGCCGACCACAGGCAGCTGGCTGTCGTGCTGCGCAAGCTGCACGAACGCAGCGGCAGCCGGGAGGCGCTGCGCGAGGCCATCGCGGCCCACCGCACGGCGACGGCCGAGGCCCCCGAGGGCGAGCATCGGGCGGCGGCCTCGTCCAACCTGGCCTTCGCGCTGCGCAACGAGTTCGAGCTCAGCGGCGACCGGCACAGCCTCGACGAGGCGATCGAAGTCGCGGAGGACGCGGTCGCGGCCACGCCCGAGAACACCCTTGACCGGATCGACCACCTCGTCAACCTCGCCACCGCGCTGCACACCAGGTACGGCCACTTCGGCGACTCGGCCGACCTGGACCGGGCGGTGGACCTCTACCGGCAGTCCCTGGCCGGCCCCCTCCCCAGCCCGGACCGGCAGGCCGTCTCCCTGACGAACCTGGCGCAGGCGCTGCTCGACCGGCACCGGGCACGTCGTTCGGACGAGGATCTGACCGCCGCGGTCGCCCTCATGGAACGTGCCGCGGACCTGCTGCCCGAGGGCCATTCGCTCACCCCGACGGCCCTGGCCGGGCACGCCTCGGCCCTGGCCACCCGCAGCTCGGGCGACGCGCCCGGCCCCGACCTGCGCCGGGCGATCGGCCTGCTGGAACGCGCGCTGGCCGGGGTGGCCGACGACGACCCGATGCGCTCGTTCCTCTTTTCCAACCTGGGCAGGCACTTGCGGGACAGGTTCTCCGAGACGGCCGACCCCGCCGACCTGCGCCGGGCGGTGGAGGTCTCGGAGGCGGGGCTGGCCCACACCCCGCCGGAGTCACCGGTCCACGCGGAACTCCTGCTGAACCTGGGCGGCGCCAACGCCCACCTGTTCGACCAGTCGGGCGATCCAGCGGCCCGCGACCGGGCCCTGGACTGCTGGCGGCGAGCCGCGCTGTCGCCCACGGCGGCCACATCGGTCCGGATGACCTGCGCGATCGCCTGGGCCAGGATGTCCGCGCGGACGTCACCGGGTTCGCCGGACACGATCGAGGCGTTCGGCACCGCGATCCAGCTCCTGCCCGTGCTCACCTGGCCTGGGCTGCCCCGCACGGATCAGGAGCGGATGCTGCGGCCGACGATGCTCCTGGCCGGGGACGCCGCCGGCGCCGCGCTCGACGCGGGGGACACCGCTCTCGCCGTCGCCTTCCTCGACCAGGGATGCAGCGTCCTGTGGTCCCATCTCCTCGCCGCCCGCTCGGACCTGTCGGCGCTGCGCGAGAGGGACGCGACGCTGGCCGGCCGCCTGGAGTCCGTCCGCCGGCGACTGGCCGGCTCCGAGCCCGGCTCCGTCCCCGTTTCCGGAAGGGCGGTGCCATGACGCGCGAGGAGGATGTGCGTGCCGCCGTGCGAGATTGCCTGGACGCCGCCGGCGACACCCGCGAACTGGTCTCGCGGATTTCCGGCAATCCTCTGGTGGAGACGCCGGAATTCGCCTGGCGGCTGCACGAGTTGCTCCAGGGCGCCGGGCCCGACGCTCGGGCCGCGGCCGCCGTCGTCATGATGATTGACCGGCACCGGTCGGCGAGGACCGCTCTGGGCATCGAATACTCGCTCGGGAAGTACGTGTCCGACCGTGTCATCGAGGGCTGGGAGGCGCTGATCGACGCCCGATGCCTCCCAGCCGCCGCCGCGGCGGTCGTCGAGTTCTCGATGACGGCGGAGGACGGGTTCGACGCCTTCGCGCAAGCACTCGTCGCCGATGCGCTGTTCCGCCAGGACGAGGTCGGCGCCGCCCGCTACTACGCGCGCTGGGAACTCCTGCGCGAGTGCCGGGCGATCGGCGTGCCCGCGGCCCTCGCCCGGCGAACCGTCGCCGGTCTCACCGAGGCGCTGCGGGCGATGATCGGGTACGTGGCGGGGACACCGGTCACGGCCCCGGCCGTGACCGCGCCTTCGGCGGGCGAGGTATTTCCGCCCGCGGTGCACGGCCTGCTCCAGGGCGCCGCCGCCCTGTCTCATGTGTTGTCGGGCCGGGACGTGCCCGCTCTCGATGTGGCCGTCGAGCTCACCCGGCGGGCCCGGGAGGCGACGCCGGACCTGGCGCCGTACGCGCCGCTGCTTCGCGGCTTCCACGCGGCGCTGCTCCTCAGGCGGCACGAGCGGACGGGCAGCGGGAACGACCTGGAGGCCGCCGCCGACGGCCTGCTCGCCGCGGGAGAGGGGTCAGCGTGGATCGAGCCGTACGCGCCTGTCCTGGTGGCAGCGGCCAACGCGTGCCTCGCGCGGCTCTGGGCGTCGGACACCACCCATGACCAGCGGCGTCTGGACACTTTGATCCGCTTCCAGCGCGCGGCCGGGATGTTCGCAACGGGCGAGGCCGCGGCGGAGCTGTCGTGGTGGGCCGGGCGAATGAAGGAGCTGGCCCGGTCCGGCACCGGCTCGGTGACCTCCGGCGATGTCTCGCGCCTGGAGAGGGCCCGGACCGCCCTTCCCGCCCGCGACGGACCGGGAGGCGATTTGCCGTTCCCCCGGCCGCAAGGCCTCACAGCGTTCGGTGCATGACGAGCTTGGGGTGCCGTTGAAGCTGGACGCGAACCTCGCGCGCCCGTACCTCGGTCTCGGCTGGACGAGGAAGGCCGTCCGCCTCACACTCGACACCGACGCGGAAGGGGGCGAGCGTCTCAGGGGCGCTCAGGGAAGTTCTCATGAGGCGGGATGGCACCCGGATCCTCGGCTGACGGGGCCTGCGGAGGTGTCCGAAGGGTGAGGAGGCGGCTGATCGTCTGCTGGGCGGTGGCTTCGCGCTGTTCGGCGGCCTGGGCGCGGTGTTCGGCCCGTTCCAGCGCCTGCCGCAGAGCCTTCAGCCGGGTGTCGGCCACCGCGATCGCGGTCTGTGCCTGGTCGCGCTGGGCCTGGGTTCGCCGCAGGTCCGCACGTTCGGTGGCGAGCTCCTCCTCCAGGCGGGTGAGCTGCGCGGTGAGTTCCTCGCGTACGCGGCCGGTCTCGGCGCGGGCCGCCTCGGCTTCCCGGTGGGCCTTCTCGCGGGCGCGCTCGGCGCGCTCGGCGCGACCGGTGGTGGTGTTCAGGTCGGTACGCGCCTGATCGAGGTCGGCGGTGCGGTCGGCCAGGGCGTTTTCCAGGGTGGCGGTCTGCCGGTCGTGTTCCGCGGCCACGGTGGCGTTGTGGCGGCGTTCGGCGTCCAGGACCCCCTGCAGGGCGTCGCGCTCGGAGGTGATCCGCCGGACCGCGCGCTCGGCGGCGGCGGCACGCTCGGCGGCCGCGGTGGCGTCCTGCTGGGCGCGGGCCCGGGCGGATTCGTGCTCGCCGGCCGTACGCCAGGCCGCGCGTTCGGACTCCTCGGCGCGCTGTTGCGCCGCGGCTGCCTTCTCCACGGCCTTCTCACCTGCGGCGATGGCGGCCTCGGCGCTGTCGTGGGCGGCGGCGGCGCGCCGGTCGGCGGCGGTGACGCGTTCGGTGGCGCGCTGCTCGGCGGCCGCCGCGGCGGCGCGGGCCTCTTCGGCGGCCTGTTCGGCGGCGTCGATCTGGGTGAGCGCGCCGGTGGTCGCGGCGGTCAGCGCTTCGGTGAAGGCGGCCAGCTGGGCGCTCCACTGCTCACCCGCGCTCAGCAGATCGCCGTTCAGCGCGCCGGTGCGGCGCAGGGCTTCGACGACCACCGGGGTGTGGGCGGCGGTGCGGGCACGGTGCGCGGCGGCGCGGCAGGCGTCTCCGCAGTACAGGGCCGGACGGCCGCTGCGACGGCCACCGCGGCCCAGCGGCTCGAGCCGGTTGGCACACCCCGAACGGGCGCACACACGCCCCGTATCGGCATCGTCCAGACTCGCATCGTGGGCCCGATCGGTCTCGGTCGCGTGGGAGGAGTCGTCGCTCACCCGCAAAGGGTACACCGTACCGTTTGCAAACGATCATCTTTTCATTCGTTCGAAACGAAATTAGAAATGATGGCGGGATCCGCCGCTACGAGGCACGGGGATTCCCTGCCGCTGAACACTGGCCATGACTCAGCGTAACTGACATAACGCGACGTCTCCGGGAAGGCGGGACGAAGGGATCGGTGAAGGTCCGGGGGTGTCGTCCGGTTTCGGGTGGGCTCACAGGCCGACGCCTCGCATGGCGTTGTCGCGCCAGCGGTCGACGGCGCGGATGTAGCGCAGGACGACCGGGGAGGCGGGGGCCCAGCGGCCGTGTTTGGCGATGACGGAGACGGGGACGCCCGCGGCGTAGGCGACGGTGGCGCCGCCGGCGCGCAGGCTGTGCGCGGTGAAGGTGTCCGCGCCGGGGACGGCGGCGCGGACGGCGAGGTCGCGGACGATGACGTTGACGGCGTCGGCGCCGAGGCGGGGGCCGAGGTTGCCGTGGCGGTCGATGCGGCGCAGCAGCCGCCCGGAGGTCTCTCCCGCCTCGGTGAGCACGGTGATCCAGTCGCTCCAGACGGCGACGGGGTCGGTCAGGGGGTGGCTGCCACGCGGGATGGCGACGGTCTCGCCGCGGCTGTCCTTGTCGGTTTTGGAGGTGCGGATGGTGACCTCCAACCCGTCGGGGACCTGCCGGACGTCGTCGCAGGTCAGGGCGACGAGCTCGGAGCGGCGGCCCATCAGGGCCAGGCCCAGCACCAGCAGGAGCCGGTCGCGCAGGCCGGTGCGGGTGTTCAGGTCGCAGGCGCTGACCATGGCGCGCAGCGCGTCGATGCCTACCGGTGGGGCTTCGCGCTGGCCGCGGGTGCCGGCCTCGGCGCGGGCGCGTTTGTAGGCGCGCAGTCCCAGGCGGGCGGCGTCGGTGAAAGGCTGGTTGTGGTGGCCGGCCAGGCGGTGCATGGTGCGCACGCAGGCGATGGCCTGCTCGATGCTGGCGGGAGCCCGATCGGCCGCGCACAGCGTCTCGACGTATTCGGCCAGCGTGTTGCCGGTGGCGGGCATCTCGACCCGGCCGTGCTCGATGCACCAGGTGGAGAAAGCGGTCCATTGGCGTTCATACGCACGCCGGGTGTTGGGAGGGACACCGTCGGCGATGCGAGCCCGGGCCTCTTCGCTGAGCACGTGGTCCGCCGCGGTGTACCGCCTTCCGTCGGCGGTCGTGATGGCGCTCTCCGGCCCCCGCTCCCCCACTCGGACGACCTGCCCGGTGAGCGGTTTCTCGCGATGTCCGTCATCCGTCACTCGGCAGCCTCCAAAGGCCTCGTTTCGAGGGGGTCGCCCTGACCCGCGATAAGTGATGTTATCGCGGGTCAGCCCGAACGCGCACCGTCCTTAGGTTTTCATTTTTGCGCGTACGAAAATCAAACGTTCGCGAACGGTACGTTGATAATCTCATTGAGTGATCGATGGCCCTTCCGGCACGCTTGAGCATCCCGTGAACCTCGACATGAGTAGCGACACCTCCGATACCGGACGGATGTGCGCCCGTTCTGGGTGCGTCAACCGGCTGGAGCCTTCCAGCCATAGTGGCCGCCGCAGTGGCCGTCCGGCGCTGCATTGCGGGGACGCCTGCCGCGCCGCCGCGCACCGCGCCCGCACCGCCGCCCACACACCGCTGGTCACCGAAGCACTACGGCGAACTGGTGCGTTGAGCGGCGATCTGCTGAGCGCGGGCGAGCAGTGGACGACTCAGCTGGCCGCCTTCACCGAGGCACTGACCGCGGCCACCACCGGTGCGCTCACTCAGATCGACGCTGCCGAACAGGCCGCGGAAGAGGCCCGGGCCGCCGCCGCGGCCGCCGAACAGCGCGCCACTGAACACATCGCCGCAGCCGAACGGCGCGTCGCTGCCGCCCAAGACAAGGCCGAGGCTGCGATCGCCGCAGGTGAGAAGGCCGTCCAGCAGGCCGCTGCGGCGCAACAACGTGCCGAGGAGTCCGAACGGGCGGCCTGGCGCGCGGCCGGTGAGCACGAATCCGAACGCGCTCGCGCCCAGCAGGACGCCACGGCAGCTGCCGAACGCGTCGCCACCGCTGAGCGCACAGTCCGGCGGACCACCTCTGAGCGCGACGCCTTACAGGGAGTCCTGGACGCCGAACGCCGACAAGCCACCGCCGCAGCCGCCGAACACGATCGGCAGACCACCACGTTGAAATCAGCGCTGGCCGAGCAGGCCACCACTCTTGATCAAGCGCGTACCGACCTGAAAGCCGTTGGTAGCCGCGCCGAACGCGCTGAGGTCGCCCGTGAGCAGGCGTACCAGGAAGCTGAGGCGGCGCGCGCCGAGACCGGCCGGGTCCGTGAGGAACTCACCGCCCAAGCTCAGGCTCTGCAGCAGATCCGTGACCAACGCGACGAGGCCCGGACCGCCGCCGCGGTGGCCACCGCCCAATTAGGGACCTTGCAGCAGGCGTTGGAGCAGGCCGACCACCGCGCCCAGGCCGCCGAACAACGCGAAGCCGCCGCGCAGCAGACAATCAGCCAGCTCCTCGTTAGCCAGGCCAGCGAAGCCCATCCACCACAGCAGAGCCAGACAACGACCTGAACCGCCCCGGTTTTTATGGACGCTCTGATGTACCTCAAAGGGACAACTTTGCACCCACCCAGTGTGGTTCATCCGAAGGCTGAGGCGGATGCCTTCCGGCGTCCGCTACGGCTCGATCTGCTGCGACAGGCCGGCCTGCACGTCGAGGGCTCGGCTGAGTGCCATCCCGGTGATCTGCAGTGGCCGGGCCAGCGACCATGCGTGCTCCTCGTTGGGCACCACCAGGCCGAGCGCGGCGACTACGCGTCCGGCTACCCGCACCGGCACGGAGATCCCGGTGGCGTTCGGGCGGATGTGGCCCGGGGAGAAGGCGAACCCGTTCTGGCGTACCTCTGCGAGGGCCGTGCGCAGGGTCCGCTGGTCGGTGATCGTGTGCGGGGTGTACGGCTGCAACGGCCCGCGCAGCACCCGGTTCCTGAGGTCGGCGGGAGCGTGCGCCAGCAGGACCAGGCCCGCCGATGAGGCGTGCAGCGGCAGTCGCCCGCCGATCTGGGTGACGGTGACGACCGCGCCCGGCGCGATGAGGCGTTCGATGAACAGCACCTCCTCGCCGTCGAGGATGCCGAGTTGCGCGGAGTGGCCGACCACGCTGTGCAGATCGCTCATGAACTGCATGGCGGTCTCCCGTAGCGTGCGTACCGGTGAGGCCCGCTGGGCGAGTTCCCACAGCCGGTTGCCGATCCGCACCCGGCGCTGCTCGTCTCGGGCCAGGAGCCCATGCCGGGTCAGCTCCTCGACCAGGCGGACGGTGGTGGCCAGCGGCAGCGCGGCCCTGCGGCTGATCTGGCTCACCGTCAGCATCGGCTCTTGAGGGCTGAACGCCTCAAGGATGCGCACGGCGCGCGTCAGTACCGACTCACCGCTGGACGATCTGGCCATGCTTTCCATCATCGCTGGTCAGGGTCCTTTTGGCGCGCCGTCGTCCATTGAATGGATGTGCGGTGGAAGGGCGCCCGTAACAGGCTCATCATCGGCTGCTAACCCACCCCCCGAAAGGCCGGTTAGATGCGCACTCATCCTGAGGTGTCGCGCGCTCGTATGGACGAGGCCCCGATGTCGCGCCTGCAATGGTCGGCGATCGCCGTGTGCGTCCTGCTGAACGTGCTGGACGGCTTCGATGTCCTGGTCATGTCCTTCACCGCCGCCACCGTGTCGGCCGAGTGGTCCCTGTCGGGCTCGCAACTGGGCCTGCTGCTCAGCGCGGGACTGGCCGGGATGGCGCTGGGATCGCTGTTCCTGGCGCCGCTGGCCGACCGGATCGGACGGCGCGCGCTGATCCTGGCCTGCCTGGTGGTGGCCGCCTCCGGAATGCTGCTGTCGGCCATCAGCCAGAACGCCGTTCAACTGGGGTTGTTGCGTGTCCTCACCGGTATCGGCATCGGCGGCATCCTGGCCAGCAGCAACGTCATCGCCGCCGAGTACGCCAACCGGCGCTGGCGCGGCTTGGCCGTCAGTCTCAATTCCACCGGGTACGCCGTCGGCGCCACGGTGGGCGGCGTCGTCGCGGTGGCGTTGCAGGACTCGTCGGGGTGGCGGTCGGTGTTCGCCTTCGGGGGCATCGCCACCGCTCTGCTCATCGGCGTGGTGCTGTGGCGGTTGCCCGAGTCGCTGGATTTCCTGCTCACCCAGCGCTCGCCGCGCGCGCTCGACCGGCTCAACAGCCTGCTGACCAGGATGGGGCGGCCCCGGCTGGAATCGATGCCCGAGCACCCGTCCGCCGCCGAGCCGGCGCCCCGCATCCAGCAGATCCTCTCCCGGGCCCAGCGTCGCAACACTTTGCTGGTGTGGGCGGGTTTCTTCGCCGTGATGTTCGGCTTCTACTTCGTCACGAGCTGGACCCCCAAACTGCTGGTGGAGGCCGGGATGTCGGCCACCCAAGGCATCACCGGCGGGTTGTTGCTCAATCTCGGCGGCATCTTCGGCACCACGCTGCTGGGCCTGCTGGCCGCTCGTTTCGCGCTCAGGCGCGTACTTCTGGGCTACGCGCTCGCCACGGCGGCGCTGCTGGCGGTATTCGTGCCCGCCATCTCGGTGTACGCCCTGGTGCTCACGCTGGGCGTACTGATCGGGTTGTTCATCAACGGCTGCGTCGCCGGCCTGTACGCCCTGACCCCGTCCATCTACCCGCCGCAGGTGCGCGCGACCGGCGTCGGCTGGGGCATCGGCGTCGGCAGGATCGGCGCGATCGTGTCTCCGCTGGTGGCGGGGTGGTTGCTCGACGCCGGTTGGGGAGCCGGGCAGCTCTACCTGCTGGTGGCCGTGGTCCTGGCCGTCGGCGGGCTGGTCGTGTACGCCTTCCGCATCCCGTCCGAGGAGAACCGATGACCTCACTGGACCTGAGAGTCGCAACGAAGACGCAGGTGGCCGACGGTGTCGTGGCACTGACCCTGGAGCACCGGTCCGGCGGTCGGCTTCCGGACTGGACGCCCGGCGCGCACGTCGACCTCATCCTGCCCAATGGGCTGACCCGCCAGTACTCGCTGTGCGGCGACCGCTGGGATCCGCGCACCTATCGGATCGGCGTGCTTCGTGAGCCGGAGGGCCGGGGCGGATCGGCCTACGTCCACGACGTACTGGCCGAGGGAGAGACGGTCGCGATCGGCGGGCCGCGCAACAACTTTCCCCTCGTCCCGTCCGAGCGGTACCTGTTCGTCGCCGGCGGCATCGGCATCACGCCGTTACTCCCCATGATCTACCAGGCGGAGCTGCTGAACACGGACTGGCATCTGCTGTATGGAGGGCGGACCCGGGCGTCGATGGCTTTCGCCGACGAGCTGGCCCGCTACGGCGACAGGGTCACCCTCGCCCCGCAGGACGAACGCGGCCTGCTCGGCCTGCCCGAGCGGCCCGCGCCCGGCACCAGGGTCTACTGTTGCGGCCCTGTCGGGCTGCTGGAGGCGGTGGAGCGGCGGGCGGCGCACTGGCCCGCCGGATCACTGCGCACCGAACGGTTCACGGCCAAGAACGTGGGCGCGCCCGCCCGCGACGAGCCGTTCGAGGTCGAACTGCGCCGCTCGGGACTGTCGGTGACGGTCGCTCCCGGCCAGTCCGTCCTGCAAGCGATCAACGACGCCGGAGTCGGTGTGCTGTCCTCATGCCGGCAAGGCCTGTGCGGCACCTGCGAGACCGGCGTGCTGGAGGGGGTGCCGGATCACCGGGACGCACTGCTGGAGGACGCCGAACGAGCGGCCGGGGACTGCATGTTCGTCTGTGTCTCCCGATCCCGTTCCGACCGCCTCGTCCTCGATCTGTGAAGGATCCCGCCATGACCGCCCTGCCGGTGCTCGACGCCGACCCGTTCGCCCATGACGTGCTGGAAGATCCCGTGCCGCTGCACGCCGCCTTGCTGGCCGCCGGCCCTGTGGTCCACCTGCCCCGATACGACGTCTACGCTCTCGCCCGTCACGAGCATGTGCACGCCGCGCTGACCGACTGGCAGAACTTTCCCTCCGGGGCCGGAGTGGGACTGAGTAATTTCCGCCACGAGAAGCCATGGCGTCCGCCCAGCCTGCTGCTGGAGGCCGATCCGCCCCGGCATGATGCCCCGCGCACCGTCTTGACCAGGATTCTTGGTCCGCGGGCGCTGCGCAGATTGCGCGAGCGATGGTTCGCCGAGGCCGAGAGCCTGGTGGAGAAGGTACTGGCCGAGCGGGAATTCGACGCGGTCACGGCGCTCGCCGAGGCGTTCCCGCTGCGGGTGTTCCCTGACGTGGTCGGCATTCCCCGCGAGGGCCGGGAGAACCTCCTGCCCTATGGCGACCACCTCTTCAACGCCTTCGGCCCGGCCAACGACCTGGTGGCCAAGGGCGATCCCCGCGTGGGCGAGTTGACGGCCTGGGTCAACGCCCAATGCCGGCGCGAGGTGCTGGCCGGCGGCGGTTTCGGTGCGCAGATATGGGCGGCGGCCGACCACGGTGACATCACCCACGCGCAGGCGCCGCTGGTGGTGCGCTCCCTGCTGTCTGCTGGGGTCGACACCACCGTCCACGGCCTGGCGGCCGTGCTGTACGCCTTCGCCACCCACCCTGACCAGTGGCGGCGGCTACGTGAGGATCCGAGCCTGGCGCGAGTGGCGTTCGACGAGGCCGTGCGCTGGCAGTCGCCCGTGCAGACCTTCTTTCGCACCGCCGACCGCGACGTCCGGATCGGCGACGCGGTCATCCCCGAGGGCAGGAAGATCTTGATGTTCCTCGCGGCGGCCAACCGCGATCCGCGCCGCTGGGACGACCCCGACGTCTTCGACCTGTCCCGCGATCCTTCTGGGCACGTCGGATTCGGGATGGGCCTGCACCAGTGTGTCGGCCAGCACGTCGCCCGGCTGGAGGCCGAGGCACTGCTGGCCGCGCTGGCCCACAGGGTCGAGCGCTTCGAGATCACCGTCTCGCCCCGACGTCATCACAACAACACCTTGCGCGCCTGGCGCTCGCTGCCGGTACGCGTACACCTTGCGTGAGCAGGCCTCACGATCTCGATCCGGCTGCGGCGACTGATTTCCCACGGAGCCGGGTGAGCGGGCGGTCCGGGACGTATCCATGGGACGGGTCACGAACAGAACGACGTGCAGCTCATTCCCTGCCCCTCAGACGGGTCTCCGCCGCCGTCCACGCACGGGCGTCGCCGCCTGGCTCATATCGCACAAGGTGTTGGGTGTCGCGGACCAGGGCCCGTAGGTCCGGCAGGCCGGGGCCGGTCACACCCGCGGCGCGGGCTTGGATGAGCACGTTGCCCAGCGCGGTGGCCTCCACCGGTCCGGCCACCACCGGTAGGCCGCAGGCGTCGGCGGTCAACTGGCACAGCAGCGCGTTGCGAGCGCCGCCGCCGACGATGTGCACGGTGTCGACGTGCCTGCCGGACAGTTCCTGGGCCTGCCGTACGGCGCGACGGTGGGCCAGGGCGAGGCTTTCGAGGATGCAGCGCACCGTGGCAGCCGGGGTCCGCGGCACGGGCTGGCCGGTGGCGTGGCAGAGGGCCGCGATGCGGGCGGGCATGTCGCCGGGCGGCAGGAAGAGCGGGTCGTCCAGGTCGACCAGGGATGTGAACGCCGGCTGCTCGGCTGCCCGGCGCAGCAGGCCGGGCAGGTCTGTTTCGCCCCAGGAACGCAGCGCCTCCTGCAGCGGCCACAGCCCCATGACGTTGCGCAGGTAGCGGATGGTGCCGTCGACGCCGACCTCGTTGGTGAAGTTGGCCCGTCGGCTCGCCTCGCTCAGCACCGGCCGGTCCAGCTCGACACCGACCAGGGACCAGGTACCGCAAGAGATGTAGGCGAAGTGCTCCGCGGAGGCGGGCACCGCTACGACGGCCGAGGCGGTGTCGTGTGAGGCGACGGCCACCACCTGCGGACTACCGGGCACATCGACCCCGGGCAGCACCGGGCCGATCCGGGTGCCGGGCTCGCGCAGCGGCGCGAACAGCTCCGGCCTGATGCCCGCTTCGACCATCAGGTCGAAGGCCCAGGCGCGGTGGCGCAGGTCGTACAGCTGGGTGGTGGAGGCGTTGGTGACCTCCGCACCGATCTCGCCGGTGAGCCAGTAGGTGAGCAGGTCGGGGATGAGCAGCAGCCGGTGTGCCATCTCGTACTGGGGCGTGCCCGTGGCGGCGGCTACCTGGTAGAGGGTGTTGAAGGGCAGGTGCTGCAAGCCCGTGGTGGCGTACAAGCGTTCGGCGCCGAGCCGTTCGGCCACCTGGTCGGCGACGCCGTCGGTGCGGGCGTCGCGGTAGTGCACCGGGTTGCCCAGCAGCGAGCCGGAGAGGTCCAGCAGCCCGTAGTCGACCGCCCAGGAGTCGACGCCGATGCCGGTGACCGGTCCGGCCGCGCGCAGTCCCCGCAGCACGCCCGCGTACAGCGCCAGGATGTCCCAGTGCAGGGTGGCGCCTACGCGGACTGGCTCGTTGGCGAAGCGGTGCGCCTGGGTCAGATCGAGTCGGCCGGAGCTGAGGCGGCCGACCATGACGCGTCCGCTGGAGGCGCCGAGGTCGACGGCCGCGACGGCGAGGTCGCCGCCGGCCGTGCGGGAGGGGAGCGTTGGGGGCGCCGCTGTCATCGTAGGAACGCCGCGGCGACGCCGGCGTCGACCGGGATGTGCAGGCCGGTGGTGTGCGACAGCTCCCCGCCTGTCAGCACGAACACGGCGTTCGCCACATGCTCTGGCAACACCTCCTTCTTGAGCAGGGTGCGCTGAGCGTAGAAGGCGCCGAGTTCCTCCTCGGGCACGCCGTACACGGCCGCGCGCCGAGCTCCCCAGCCGCCGGCGAAGATCCCGGAACCGCGGACCACACCGTCGGGGTTGACGCCGTTGACGCGGATACCGTGCTCACCGAGCTCGGCGGCGAGCAGCCGCACTTGGTGGGCCTGGTCGGCCTTGGCGGCACCGTAGGCGACGTTGTTCGGACCGGCGAACAGCGAGTTCTTGCTGGAGATGTAGACGATGTCACCCCCCATACCTTGGGCGACCATCACCCTGGCCGTCTCGCGGGAGACCAGGAACGAGCCCTTCGCCATGACGTCGTGCTGGAGGTCCCAGTCGGACTCATCGGTCTCCAGCAGCGGCTTGGAGACCGACAGCCCGGCGTTGTTGACCACCAGGTCCACCCCGCCGAACGCCAGCACCGACGCCCGCACCGCCCGCGCCACCGCGCCCGCATCGGTCACATCGGCTGTGACGGCGAGCGCCGTGTCTGTGCCGCCGAGCTCGGCGGCGACCCTCGCCGCGGCCTCGGCGTCGCGATCGGCCACCACGACGCACGCGCCCTCGGCGGCCAGCCGGTGGGCGATCGCCCGCCCGATGCCGGACCCGCCGCCGGTGACGAGAGCGATCCGGGTGGCCAGCGCCTTGGACTTGGGCATGCGCTGGAGCTTGGCCTCCTCCAGCGCCCAGTACTCGATCCGGAACTTCTCCCCCTCGTCGATCGGCGCGTACGCCGAGACGGCCTCGGCGCCGCGCATCACGTTGATGGCGTTGACGTAGAACTCGCCCGCCACCCGGGCGGTCTGCTTGGTGGCGCCGAAGCTGAACATGCCCACACCGGGTACCAGGACGATCGCCGGGTCGGCGCCGCGCATCGCGGGGCTGCCGGGTACGGCGTGCCGCTCGTAGTAGGCGCGGTAGTCCTCGCGGTAGGCGGCGTGCAGTTCCTTGAGGCGGGCGATCACGTCCTCCAGTGGCGCGGTGGGCGGCAGGTCCACCACCATCGGCCGGATCTTGGTGCGCAGGAAGTGGTCGGGACAGGAGGTGCCGAGCGCGGCCAGCCGGGGGTGCTCGGCGCGGGAGAGGAAGTCCAGGACGACGTCGGTGTCGGTGTGGTGGCCGACCTGCGGCCGGTCGGTTGAGGCCAGGCCGCGCAGGACCGGGAAGAGGGCGGCGGCCCGCTCCCTGCGCTCGTCTTGGGCCAGGGGCTCGTGAACGACAGGACCGAACGGCTCGGGCCGGCCGTGCTCGGCGATGTACCGCGCCGCGGTTTCGATGATCTCCAGGGAGTTGCGCTCGCACTCCTGGCTGCTCATACCCCAGGCGGTGATGCCGTGGCCGCCGAGGATGATCCCGATGGCCCGCGGGTTGGCCCGGTGGACGGCGGCGATGTCTAGGCCAAGCTGGAAACCGGGGCGCCGCCAGGGCACCCAGACGACCCGCTCGCCGAAGATCTCCTTGGTCAGCGCGGGACCGTCGGCGGCGGTGGCGACGGCGATGCCGGAGTCGGGGTGCAGGTGGTCGACGTGCGCGGCTTCCACCAGGCCGTGCATGGCGGTGTCGATGCTGGGCGCGGCCCCGCCGCGGCCGTGCAGGCAGTAGTCGAACGCGGCGACCATTTCGTCCTCGCGTTCCACCCCGGGATAGACGTCCGCGAGGGCGCGCAACCGGTCCAGGCGCACCACGGCCAGCCCGTCCTCGGTCAGGGTGCCCAGGTCGCCGCCGGAGCCCTTGACCCAGAGCAGTTCTGCCGAGGTCCCGGTGACGGGATCGATGGTCTCACTCTTGGCGGAGGTGTTGCCGCCGGCGTAGTTGGTGTTTCGGGGGTCGGCGCCGAGCCGGTTGCTACGGGCCAGCAGATCGTGCACTGCGGGATTGGTCATGATGATCTTCCTGAGAGAGGTGCCGGTGAGATGGGCGGGTTCGGAGTTCAGGCGCCCCAGCCAGCCTGCTGTCCGCCGGCACGTTCCGCGGAGATCTTCTCGAGGTACCCGGAGCGGGCGTAGGCGGCGATCGGGTCGGGGTCCAGGCCGAGATCGACGCGCAGGTCGGCCAGCAGTGGCCGCACGTCGGTGTTGTAGGCGTCCATCAGGACGGCGTTGGCGCCGAGCACGTCACCCGAGTGCTGGGCGGCGGCGAGCGAGTCGCGGTCCACCAGCAGGGCCTTGGCGGTGGCCTCCTGGACGTTCATCACCGAACGGATGATCGCGGGGATCTTCGGCTCGATGTTGTGGCACTGGTCCAGCATGAACGCGATGCCGTACTCCGGCCGCAGCGCGTCAGCCCGCACGATCTCGTACATGATCCGAAACAGCTGGAACGGGTCGGCCGCGCCGACCATGAGGTCATCGTCGGCGTAGAAGCGGGAGTTGAAGTCGAAGGCGCCGAGCTTTCCCTGCCGCAGCAGGAACGCCACGATGAACTCGATGTTGGTGCCCGGCGCGTGATGGCCGGTGTCGATGACGACCTGGGCCTTGGGTCCCAATTCCAGGCAGTGGGCGTAGGCGGTGCCCCAGTCCGGCACATCGGTGGTGTAGAAGGCCGGTTCGAAGAGCTTGTACTCCAGGAGCATCCGCTGGTCGGCGCCGAGACGGTCGTAGACCTCGCGCAGCGCCTCGGCCAGCCGGTCCTGGCGGGCGTGGATGTCGTCTTGGCCGGGGTAGTTGGTGCCGTCGGAGAACCACAGTTTCAGGTCCCGCGAGCCGGTGGCGTCCATGATGTCGACGCATTCGAGCAGGTGATCGGTGGCCTTGCGGCGCACGCGCGGGTCGGGGTTGGTCACCGAGCCCAGCTTGTAGTCGTCGTCTTGAAAGACGTTGGAGTTGATCGCTCCCAGCGCGATCCCCTGGTCGGCGGCGTGGGCGGCCAGGGCGGCGTAGTCATCCACCTTGTCCCAGGGGATGTGCAACGCCACAGTAGGAGCCACACTGGTGAGCCGGTGCACAAGGGCCGCGTCGGAGATCTTCTCGTACGGGTCACGGGGGACGCCCTGCTGGGAGAACACCTTGAAGCGGGTCCCGGAGTTGGCGTACGCCCATGACGGTGTCTCGATGTGCTGTGCTCGCAGCGCTCGCTTGACGTCGTCGGTGCTCGTCTGGTCCCTCTGGATCATGATGGTGGCTCCGTTCTTCGGGCGGTCATGTGGATAAAACGTTTTAATCTTGTGGAAACTCATGCTGACGCCGCTGTCCCGTCCTGAGCCTGCCAGTGGGTGTCATCGGGAAACTCCAGGCCGTGCCCCAGCGGGAAGACAGGATCCTGGGTGTCACCAGGGACGTCGGACCTGCTGTGACGCACCGCCTCCATCGACCGGGGCAGTTCGACGGGGAGCCTGCCACGAGGTACGCGACGGCCGAAGACGACGTCCAGCAGGGCCTCATCACAGGCGCCGAAACTCCCCAGCAGCGCGGCCGCGGCCTCGGCGATCTCCGACAGGACGGCCGGACGCTCCAGGTGGACGTCGACGACGATCGGTACCCGGCCGGCCAGGTCCCGCAGCCGGCCGATCACGGCGTCGGGGAAGGCCAGGCTTCCCGCGTGGAAGAACGACTCGAACGCGCCGGGCCGCGGTTCGTACGGCGCGGCGAGCCGGACGAGCGCGACCTCCGCGTCATCAGGGGTGGCGACCACTTCGCCGTAGGCCGCGGCCGTTCGGCCGTCGAGACCCTCGCAGTAGATCCTCGCTCCCGCGCGCAGCGGCAGCGCGCCGTTCTTCAAAACGGTGACGGCCTCGCTCTGCGCCCGCAGCCCGGCATTCCGGAACTCCGATCGGCCGACGACCTCCTCGGCTTCGTCCGGGTCCACGAACCGCCGGTCGAACAGGCCCAGCGTGAACTTCTCCCGGAGCAGGCGGCGCACGGAGCCATCGACGCGCCTTTCGGTGACGGAGCCGTCGCCGACCAGTTCGACGACGAGTTCCGGGCAGCGCTCCCCGCCGAACTGGTCGACGCCCGCCTCCAGTGCCCGTCGCGCCCGACCCGCCGGGGTGAGGTGTTCCACCCCCCAGGCGCGCGCGGGCATCGGCTCGCCGCGAAACGACCCGTCGGTCAGCACACCCCAGTCGGTGCACACCACACCGTCGAAGCCGTACCGCTCCCGCAGCAGCCCGGTGATCACCCCCTTGTTGAAGGCGAAGGCGACCTCCTCGTACGGCGTGCCGACAGGTACGCCGTACGAGGGCATGACCTGGGTGGCGCCCGCCGCGAGGGCCGCCTCGAAGGGGGCGAGGTGGTACTCGAAACGGCCGCCGGGGTAGACCTGCTCGCGCCCGTGGGGGAAGTGCGGGTCCTCGCCGTTCTTCTGCGGCCCGCCGCCCGGGAAGTGCTTGACCATGCACGACACACTCCGCGGGCCGAGAGCATCGCCGCGCAGTCCCCGGATGTAGGCCCGCGCCAGGCGGGAGACCATGGTGGCGTCCGTACCGAAGGTGCCGCTCACGCGGGCCCAGCGCGGTTCGGTGGCCAGGTCGAGCTGCGGGTGCAGGGCCAGGCGGATGCCGACGGCGAGATACTCCCGGCGGACCGTGTCGGCGAACCGCTCGACCAGCGCCTCGTCGCCGATCGCGGCCAGGCCCAGCGGCTCGGGCCACCGGGAGAACGCCCCGGCCGCCGCGGCGATCCCGGGGGTGTCGGAGAAGGAGTGGCGGGGGTCGCTGGAGACGGTCACGGGGATGGCGAGCCGGGTGGCGAGCGCCTCCTGCTGGACGCGGTTGTGCCACTGGGCGATCTCGCGGGGCGAGCCGCCGCCGACGAGGTTGAAGTGGCTCATCAGCCGCTCGCCGACGCGGGTGGCGACCGGTTCGGGGAAGGTGTCGTCCAGCGTGGCCATGTCGTGAAAGAGCAGTCCCGCCTTCTCTCGCAGGGTCATCCGGGCGAGGAGGTCCTCGACGCGTTCGGTGACGGAACGGGACGAGTCCCGGTACGGCTCGGCGGCTGTCATGCCGGTGCTGTCTCCCTGTTCTTGCGTTCTTCCCGGCGTTCTCGGGGCCGTCTCAGGCGCCTTCGACGACCAGGTCCGCGGTGTCGTCCGGCCGCGGGCCCGGCGGGCCGAAGAAGGCGGGCCGCTCGGCGACCGGGTCGTCGTCGGCGTCGCGGAAGGCACACGCGAAGTGGTGGCGTCCCGCGCCGACCTCGATCTCCCCTCCGGGCTCGTCGGGCAGGACCACCGTGGCCGTCGCCCCCACGGGGACGAGGACCTCCAGGTCGAGTCGGCCGCCGGAGCGTTGCCAGCGCACCTGCGCCCTGCCGTAGGGGGTGCGGAGCGCGGCGCGCGCGTGGCGAAGACCCCCGCCGGGCAGCGGGCGCACCAGGATGCGCCGGTACCCAGGGGCTGCGGGGGCCAGGCCCGCGACGGTGCGGTGCAGCCAGTCGGCGACCGCGCCCAGCGCGTAGTGGTTGAAGGAGGTCATGTCGCCGGGGTTGACCGTGCCGTCGGGCAGCAGGCTGTCCCAGCGCTCCCAGACCGTCGTCGCCCCCATGGTGACGGGGTACAGCCATGAGGGGCACTCGCGCCGCATGAGCAGGTGGTAGGCGTCGTCGACGGCGCCGGCCGCGACCAGGGCGTCGCAGATGAGCGGGGTGCCGACGAAACCGGTACCGATGCGGTGGCCGCTCTCGCGCACGAGCTCGACCAGCCGCCGACCCGCGCGGGCACGGCGCCCGGCCCCGGCGATCAGATCGAACCGCAGAGCGAGCGCGTAGGCGGTCTGCGAGTCGCCGACCAGGCGCCCGGAGGGCGAGAGGTACTCGGCGTCGAAAGCGGCGCGCACGCGGTCGGCGAGGTCGCCGTAGCGGCGGTGGTCCTTCTCCTCGCCCAGCAGCGAGGCCGTCTCCGACAGCAGGCGCGCCGAGTGCGCTAGGTAGGCGGTGGCGACGAGGAAACGGTCGGTACGGGTCTCGAAGGGACGCTCCGCGGGGGCGGCGGGGTCGAGCCAGTCACCGAGCTGGAAGCCGGTGTTCCACAGGTGGTCATCGCCGGCGCGTTCGGCACATTGGTCGACCCAGGCCCTCATGCTGGGGTACTGCCCGCGCAGCAGTTCCAGGTCGCCGTAGCGCTCGTACAGCGTCCAGGGCACGACGACGGCCGCGTCACCCCAAGCGGCGACGGGTTCGGCCGGGAACGACAGCGGGACCCACGGCACGTAGACCGGGACCGTGCCGAGCTCGGCCTGTTCGGCCGCCAGGTCGGCCAGCCAGGAGGTCAGCATTCCCGCGCAGCCGTACAGGAAGGCGGCGGTGGGGGCGAAGACCTGGATGTCGCCGGTCCAGCCCAGGCGCTCGTCGCGCTGCGGGCAGTCGGTGGGGATGTCGACGAAGTTGCCGCGCATGCTCCACAGCACGTTCTCGTGCAGCCGGTCCAGGGTCTCGTCGGAGCTTTCGAACCAGCCGGTCCGCTCCATGTCGGTGTGGCAGACGACCGCGCGCACGTCGGCCGGGCCGATCTCGCCCGGCCAGCCGTCGACCTCGGCGTAGCGGAAGCCGTGGACGGTGAAGCGCGGCTCCCACTCCTCGACGCCGCCCCCGCGCAGGGTGTAGGTGTCGACGCAGGAGGCGGCGCGCAGCGGGCGCACGCACAGCTCACCGTCTTCCAGCACCTCGGCGTGGCGCAGGGTGACGGTACGGCCGGCCTCGCCGCGGACCCGGATGCGCAGCCGTCCGGCGATGTTCTGCCCGAAGTCGAGGATCGTCCTGCCGGAGGGTGAGGTGAGGACCCTCACCGGGGCCCGGTGCTCGATGCGGCGCACGGCGGGACCGGTCGGCGCCGTCAGCAGGGCGGGATCGTGCGGCACGACGCGGGCCGCCTGCCAGTCCGAGTCGTCGAAGCCGGGTGAGGACCAGCCGCGCTGCTCCAGCCGGGCGTCGTGGCGTTCGCCCTCGTACAGGCTCGCGGCGGTGACGGGACCCGGCGCGCAGCGCCAGTCTTCGTCGGTGACCACCACGTCAACGGTGCCGTCGCTGTAGCGGATCTCCAGCTGGGCGACGAGCGCGGTGTGCTCGCCGTACACCCGGGTCCGGCCGCCCTCGAAGCCGACCTTGCCGCGGAACCAGCCATCGGCCAGGGTGGCGCCGACGGCGTTGCCGCCTTCGCGCAGCAGAGCGGTGACGTCGAAGGTCTGGTAGCGCAGCCGATGGGAGTAGCTGGTCCAGCCCGGTGCGAGCACGTCGTCGCCGACGCGCCAGCCGTTGAGCTCGACCTCGTACAGGCCATGGGCCGTGACATACAGGCGGGCCGCGGCCACCGGGGCGCGCACGGTGAACTCGCGCCGCAGCAGCGGCGCGGGGCCGTCCGGCGCGCCCAGCAGCTCCGGCGGCGGCGCGGTCGCGCCCGCCCGCCAGTCGGCCGTCTCCAGCAGGCCCGCCTCCACCCAGGACCAGGGGCTCCAGTCGCTGACCGAGCCGTCGCATCCGTGCACGCGCACCCGTGTCCCGCGCCGCTCGCGCGAGACCAGCTCCGTACCCGGCCAGCCGACCAGCACGGACTGCCCGGACTCGATCGGCCCGGTCGCGCTCCCGTCGTCGAGCTCGATCTCATAGGCCCGCTGAACCCAGCCGGGCAGGTCGGTGCGGACCGTCCACGACAGGCGCGGGGCGCTCTCGCCGATGCCCACGGGGTCTCGGTGGTGCTCGTAGCCGGGGGCGGTGACGTTCAGGAAGGACACGGACGTGGTGCTCCTCATGTTCAACCCTTGACCGCGCCGGCGGTCATGCCGGCCACGATCTTGCGGTTGAAGAAGACGAAGGCCAGCAGCGGCGGGATGGTGATCAGGACGATGTCCATGAACAGCAGATTCCACTGGGTGCTGTACTGGCTCTGGAAGTTGTAGAGGGTGACCTGCACGGTGGCGTTCTCGTCGCCGGGCAGGAAGTAGAGCGGGTTGACGAAGTCGTTGAAGACGGCCACCGACTGGGTGAGGACGACGGTGATCGTGACCGGCCGCAGCAGCGGGAAGATCACTTTGAAGAACAGGGTCAGGCCGCCGCAGCCGTCGATCATCGCGGCCTCGTCCAGCTCCCGGGGGATCGCCGCGATGAACGCGCGAAACAGCAGCACCGCGTACGACAGGCCGAAGGCGACCTCCACCAGGATCAATCCGGGCATCGTCTTGAACAGGCCGATCGCCTGCAGCAGCCAGATGGTCGGCACGATCGCGGGCGGGATGATCAGCCCGGACAGCACCAGGAAGTTGGCCAGCGTGCCGATCCTCCCGGCTCGCCGCTGCAGGACGTAGCCGGCCATCGCGGCGAACACCACGATCAGGGCCACCGACGCCACGGTGAGGATCGTGCTGTTGACGTAGGCGCGCAGCAGCACGTAGTCCCGTGCCGAGATCACCTCGATGAGGTTGGCCACGATCGGCCAGCTGGTGGGCCAGGAGAAGTCCAGGTCGGCGGCCTGCTTGCTGTCCTTGACGGCGGTCAGCAGCATGAATGAGAAGGGGACGAGGAAGACGACGGCGGCCACGACGAGCGCGGCCACCTCGGCGCCGGTCTTGCGCAGGCTTCTCATGGGGCGACCTGCCTTCTGCCCAGGAACCAGTTGAGCGGGATCACGATGGCGGTGACGACGACGAACAGCAGCACGTTGCCCGCGGTGGACAGGCCGAAGAAGCCGGCCTGGTACTGCTTGTAGATGATCGAGGCGATGACGTCGCTGGTGAAGCCGGGACCGCCGCGGGTCATCGTCCAGATCAGGTCGAACGAGCGTAGGCCGCCGATGAAGGAGAGGATGATCACCGAGTAGGTGGCCGGCCAGCTCAGCGGCAGCGTGATGTGCCGGAACCGGTGCCAGGCGCTGCCGCCGTCGACCGCGACCGCCTGGTAGTAGTCCTGCGGGATGGACAGGATCCCGGCGATGTAGATGACGGTGGCCAGGCCCACGCCCTTCCAGACGTCCACCAGCGCCACCGACAGCAGCGCGGTGCCCGCGTCGCCGAGCCAGTCCGGGCCGGAGATCCCGACCAGCGCCAGGACCTGGTTCACCAGCCCGGTGTCGGGGTTGAGCAGCACGCTGAAGGTGATGCCGACCGCGACCGTGGAGACCAGCACCGGGAAGAACACCACCGAGCGCAGGAACCCGCGCAGCCGCAGCTTGGAGGTGAGCAGCACCCCCAGGCCCAGCCCGAGCACGACCTTCAGGCCACTGGTCACCGCCGCGTAGACGACGGTATTACGAAAACCGACGCTCAGGTTCTGCTCGGCCAGGAAGTCCCGGAAGTTGTCCAGGCCCACGAACTCGCTGTCGAACAGCGTCCAGCGGGTGAGGGCGAAGTAGAAGGCCATCACCGTCGGAATGAGGAAGATCACGATGTAGACGACGGCGGCCGGCAGGTAGAGGGCGTAGGGGTAGGCGGGACCGGCCTTCCACCGGCGGTGGGCGTGGGCGCGCCGGGCCGGGCGGCCGGACCCCGCGCCGCGGGGTCCGGCCGCCCTGGTGTTCGGCCGTTGCCTGGTTACCACCCTTCGAGTCCCAGCTGCTTGGCCTGCTTCTCCACGTCCTTGTCGTACTGGGCGGCGCCCTCGGCGGCGGGGGTCAGTCCCGAGCCGACGGCGACGGTGATCTGCTCCAGGGAGGGCCCCTTCACCGGGGACAGGAACTCCAGGGCGGGCGTGCTGGCGTCCTTGTCGATGTAGGCCTGCAGGTCCTTGGCCGCCTGGATCGCATCGTCGGGGAGCTTGGCGCCCTCGATCCGGTACGGTCCGGCGGGCTTGACGACCTTGCCCACCGCCTCGGTGGCGGCGGGTGAGGCGACGAAGGCCAGGAACCTCTTGGCCGCGTCCAGGTGCTCGGTGCTCTTGGCGATGTAGATGCCCGGCGGCTCCCACAGGGTCGCGCCGTTCGTGGCCGCGTCGGCGCCCGGGACGGCGAAGAAGCCGATGTCGGTGGCGACCTGCGGGTTGTCCTTCAGCAGGGGCGGCAGCGTGGCGCTGAGCATCGGGTAGTGCGCCCCCTTGCCCTCCACCAGCATCTTCAGGCCCTGCTCGTTGGTGGCCGAGCCGAAGCCCTTGTTGGCATACCCCTTGGCGTGCACTTCGGCCAGGTGCTCGAAGCCCGCCAGGGCGGCCGGGGTGGTGGCGAACTTGGCCGTGCCCGCGGTGTAGTTCTGCGCGAAGTCCGGTACCGCGGCCTGGACGTTGTGGAAGTCGCCCAGCACGAACAGCTGCGAGGTCCAGGTGTCCTTGAAGGTGGTGATCACCGGGGTGATCCCGCCCGCCTTGATCTTCTCGTTGTTGGCCATGAACTCGGCCCAGGTCGTGGGCACCTTCAGGCCGAGCCTGTCGTAGACCGTGCGGTTGTACAGGATGCCGCCGCCCATGCCGGCGCCGGCCGGCACGCCGTAGACCTTGCCGGCCTGGCTGACCACCGGCAGGTAGTCCTTCTGGACGTTCTTGAGCACCGCGTCGCCGGTCAGGTCGACCATGCTCTGGGCGGGGTTGAGGGCCTGCAGCAGCGAGCCGGAGTTGTACCAGAACACATCCGCCATGTCGCCCGTGGAAAGCCGGGTCTTGACGATGTTGTCGCCCTCGGTACCCCCCGGCCGGGTCTCCAGCTCGATCTTGACGGAGGAGTCGGCCTTCATGAAGGCGTCGGCGAGCGCCGTGGCCCCGTCGAGGGTGAGCGGGTCCTTGTCGACGAGGAAGGACAGGGTGACCGGGCCGCCGTCGGCGGCGGGCTCGGAGCCCGAGCCGTTACCGCAGGCGGTCAGCAGGAGGGACGCTGAGATCAGCGCCAGTGATGCCTTGAGTTTCACTTCGTCTCCCTGGGGTTCTGCTAAGACTGGCCGGACGACCGCGGCGGTGAGGCTGTGCGCGTGAGCCGCCGAACCCCCGAACGCCCCCGGCGAGGGGCCCGTGCGGCATCCCGCGTGGCCCGACCGGTGGAACGTTTTAATCGGCTGCGAAAGCCCCTAGTCCAGCGCCGGATGTTTCCAGCAGGTTTCTCGGTGTGTGCACTGGATCGTGCACCCTGCAGAGCTCGGGCGGATAGGCCGCTATTCGCCAGTTAGTAGCACGAAATTCACCTCGGCTGGTGAGGTGGGGCCAGGTAGGGTGCGCCCATGCATAACGATCCGGTGGCGGAGGCAGAAGGGCTGCTCTACTTCACCGACGGCTCGCTCGCCTACGCCGGCCGGTACCTCCACCACGGCTTCTTCCACACCCACACCCACAGCTTCGTCGAGGTGGCGGTCGTCACCGGCGGCAGCGCCGTCCACCACACGACGACGGGCCGGGAGCCGCTGAGCCGCGGAGACGTCGTCCTGCTGCGGCCCGGCGCCTGGCACGGGTACGAGGAGTGCGACCGGCTGGAGCTGTACAACTGCTGCTTCAGCGCCGAGCTGCTGAACCGGGAGCTCGCCTGGATCAGGGAGGACGCGCTGCTGGGCTACCTGCTGTGGACCGGCCCGTACTCGATGGGCTGCAGGGGAACACTCTCCTTCAACCTCTCCGAGGACGCCCTGCAGGAGTGCCTGACCCACCTGGACGGGCTGGAGCGGCTGCACACGCGCCCGATCTCCCGCCACCGCGGCGACATCATCGGCCACCTGTCGGTGCTCCTGGGAAACCTCGCGCGCGCCGCCGCCCGGACCCGGGAGGGCGCCCAGGAGTCCGCCGGCCCCGCCCATCCGGCCGTCATGCGGGCGATGCGGCTGATGGAGGCCAGGGTGGCTCACGACTGGACGCTGACGGAGCTGGCCGAGCACCTGCACCTGACCCCGCGATACCTGGTACGCCTGTTCACGACCGCGACAGGGCTGCCGCCGATGGCGTACCTGGCCAGACAGCGGGCCGAGACCGCCGCGGCCCTGCTCCTGCTCGACGACAGGCCGATCGCCCAGATCGGCGAGCAGGTGGGCTGGGGAGACCCGAACTACTTCGCCAGGAGATTCAAGGCCCACTTCGGCATGAACCCCTCCGGCTACCGCAAGAGCTTCACCCACCGGTCCGTCACGCTGAGCGACGAACTCCGCCAGGAACTTCGGCCCGGGACACCCGGCGGGACCGCCTGACGGACGGCGCCCACCGGGATGACCTCCCGCAAAAGGGGGGGCGGGATGCCACCTGGCCATCCACCTGGCGAATGCGGTTATCCGACTTATCTATTTCCCAAATCTTCCCGCTTGTCGCAGAGTGATGAGAACCATAAGGGCGAACGGGCCCGGAGAAGCCTCTCCTCTCCACATTCCTGCGGACGCTCGCCGTCCGCCTCCTGCCCGTTCGCGCTGCCGGGCTCCGGGCCTTCGCCCCCGCGAAAGGAGACTCGTGGTGAACGCGTTTCCCGCCGGTTCTCCCACCGGTGAGGCGAATCCGCTCCTCGGAGAGCTTCTCCGGCCGCCACCGCTCCCGCTTCGGGCACGGTGATCTCGTGAACGGCGGGCAGCCGACCACCCCGCATGCGCGCCACCGGGTGGCTCCGTACCGGACCCATGCCAGGAGCGCTCAGACGACCTGCCAGGAAACCGGCCCCCTCGATCTGCGGATCGACCGCTTCCAGCCCGGATCGGTGACCGAGCCCCCTCATGCGCACCCCCATGCCGAAATCGCCGTCGTCACGGCGGGGAAGGCGATCCACCGCACGCCCGCCGGAAGGCACAGCGTCCGGCAGGGCAGCGTCATCCTCCTGCCCGCCGGAACACCGCACGCCTACGAGGAGTGCGACCGGCTGGAGTTGTACGCCTGCGGCCTGCGGCTCGGTCTGCTCCTGCGCGAGCTGGCCTGGATCAGGGATGATCCGCTTCTCACCCGGCTGTTCGGCGACGACGCCGGACGCGATGGACCGTACCGGAAGAAGCCGGATGTTCCCGCAGCCGGCCGAGAGGCGACGATCCCGGGCCGCCGGGAACCGGTCCTCGATCCGCGGGCACTGGCTGACTGCGTCATGCATCTCGATACCCTGCGCGAGCTGACCGCCGAATCCGCGACGACCCACCGTGCCGATCTCATCGGACGGCTCCTGCTGTTCCTCAGCGCGCTCACCCGCGCCGGGACCGGCCCACCCGATCAGGACGACACGACCGAGCCGGCGATTCCCCCCGCGGTGGCCGAGGTCATCCGGCGGATGGAAAACGACCTCGGGCACGGCTGGTCACTCGGCGAGCTGGCCGACGCCTCCTTCCTGACACCGGGATACCTGGTCCGTCTGTTCAAGGCGAGCGTCGGCATGCCCCCCATGGCCTACCTCACCCACCTGCGGGCCGAGACGGCGGCGACGCTGCTCATGCAGACCGACCACCCGGTGTCGCGCGTCGGGTACCTGGTCGGCTGGCCGGATCAGAACCACTTCGCCCGCCGCTTCAGGGCGCACTTCGGTATGAGCGCCACGAGCTTTCGCGAGAGCTTCACCCGCTGACCCGGTCGCGACCGCGATCCGCGGAGCAACGGTACGACCGAGGAACGTCCTCGTCGCGAAAGGTCACTTCGGCGGCCCCGGCCCTCACCCCGGTACCCGCACCGATCGCGGGCAACCGCGCCATCCGGCGGGCGATCAGACGAATCCAGGCCCAGGCACGGGCCAGGCACGACGCGGGCGCCGTCACGGCGGTGATGTGGGTGCTCGCCTCGGAATAATCCACGACATGGATGGGCGGTATCAGAAAGTTCCGTCTTCCGCGCACCACGGCCGATGTCCACAGTGATGCGTGCCACATCCCCCCGTAACCCAGCGAGGCCCGCATGTCCCAGCCGGTCACCGCCCGCCAGGCGGGATTACCCCAGCTCATCTTGCTGCTCATCGGCAGTTGCATGCCTGTGCTCGGCGCCGTCCTGCTCTCACCGGTTCTGCCCCGCGTGAGCCAGCACTTCGCCGCCATCCCGGGCGCTCACATCCTGGTCCCAGTAATCTTGACCATCCCCGCGCTGTTCATCGCGCTGGGCGCCCCCTTCGCCGGCGCCGTCGCCGACAGGTTCGACCGCAAGCGCCTGCTCACCGTCGCCATGGTCGCCTACTCGGTCTTCGGCACCGCCCCCCTCTACCTGGACTCCCTCCACGCCATCCTGGTCAGCCGCATGCTGGTCGGCGTATGCGAGGCGGCCATCATGACGTGCTGCACCACTCTGATCGCCGACTACTGGTCCGGTCCCCGCCGCATCCGCTACCTGGGTCTGCAGACTCTGGTCACCACGATCGCGGCGACCGCCTTCTTCGTCCTGGGCGGCCTGCTCGGAGCCGACAATTGGCGCACGCCCTTCTGGCTGTACGGGGCCGCCGCGCTGGCCGCGATCCCCATGGTGATTCTGCTGTGGCAGCCCGCCGTCTCACGACACGAGGCACGCCAGCCCTGGCCCTGGCGTACCCTGGCCGTCCCCAGCCTGGTCACCGTGGGCGCAGGCATCGTCTTCTACACGCTGATCGTCCAGCTCTCCTACGTCCTGGACGGTGTGGGCGTCACCGACACCGCCGCCGTCGGCGGTATCACCGCGCTGATGTCGCTGGCGACCGCCGTCGGCGCCGGACTGTTCGCCAAGGTGGCCGCCCGCGGAGCGAAGACCCTGCTCGTCGTGGAATTCGTCCTGTCCGGGCTCGGCCTGCTCCTGATCTTCGCCACGGATGCCGTCCCGGTGATCGTGGTGGGGGCGGCGCTCACCGGCTTCGCCACCGGCCTGCTGCTACCGACCCTGGTCACCTGGGCGGTCGGCACGTTGTCGTTCGCCCAACGTGGCCGAGGCACCGGTCTGTGGACCGCCGCTCTCTTCCTCGGGCAGTTCCTGTCCCCCCTGCTCGTCAGCGCACTGACCGCGGTGACCGGAGGACTCGGCGCGTCGTTGGCCGTCATCGGCGTGGCGACGCTGGTACTGGCCGGCCTCGTCGCCACCGTCCTGGCCGTACCGTCGTCGCCGCTCAACACCGTCCCGGCCGAACAGTCGTGAAGCCGGGCACACCGATCCCGGTCTCATAGGCGGCCGATACCCGCGCTCTCAAGCCGACCCCGGACGCCCACCGGCGCCCGGAGCGGAATCTCCATCATCTCCCCTCCGCTCCGGATGTGGCGAAGAGGCGAACACTCGCCGGTCGGCCTGCGACGACTTCGAGCACATGCGCAGCGGAGGGGGTCTTCGGCGTCGCCAAAACCCCTCGATGCGTGACATACGCGTGTCGGCGGCGGCGCCGCAGCCGACGGTAATTTCGTGCTACAAGAGGTTCATCCTGGCCTATCTCCGTGTTCACCCGGCGGCTGATGATCCGTGCAGAGCGCGAAACCTGTCGGAAACACCTGGACGACGGTTCCGCGCCATCCCCCCACCTTCAGCCTCGGAGGATCAGGTGCACCATCGCACACGACGAAAGAGGCGACTCGCCCTCGCCCTCTGCATCGTCATCCCCGCCACCGCCCTGCACATCACGACGGCGAACGCCACATCGGCCGCCTGTTCATGGATGGACACGACCAAGTCCGCCGACACACGCGCACGCACCCTTCTGGACAACTCCACCCTGGAGCAGAAAATGCGCTGGCTGGTGGAACAGCCCGCCGCCAGCCCGCAGCAGACCCAGTTCCCCGACGGCGTCCTCTACCCCGCCCAGGTCGCCTGCGCTCCCGCCCTCACCTACACCGACGGGCCCTTCGGAATCCGCGGCGACACGGGCGTGACCGCCTTCCCGGCCCCCATCGCGCAGGCGGCGAGCTGGAACGCGGCCCTGAGCACCGCCAAAGGACGCACCCTCGCCGACGAGGCGTTCCGCAAGCGACGCAACGTCTTCCTCGGCCCGAGCATCGCGAGCGGACGCACCCCGCTCAACGGCCGCACCTCCGAGTACCTGGGCGAGGACCCCCTGCTGAGCGGTGACCTCGCCGCGGCCGAGATCCAGGGAATCCAGAAGGGAAATCCCCAGGCCCCCGTCCTGTCGGTGCTCAAGCACTTCGTCGGCAACGAGCAGGAGACCGACCGCACGCTGAGCTCGTCGAACATCGACGAGAGGACCCTTCACCAGATCTACAACCTGCCCTTCGAGATCGCCGTCACGAAGGGTTCGCCCGGCGGCGTCATGTGCGCCTACAACCAGGTCAACGGCGTCTACTCGTGTGAGAACCCCACCCTTTTGACCGATCACCTGCGCAAGGAGATGGGATTCGGCGGGTTCGTCGTCTCCGACTTCTGGGCGGTCACCTCCACGGCCGCGTCACTGAAGGCCGGCCTCGACCAGGAGCTGAACAAACCCTCCTACTGGACGCCGGAGAAACTGAAGGCCGCGCTCACCGCCGGGCAGATCACCTCAACGCAGATCGACACCGCCGCCTTCCGGGTCGTACGGGCGCTGATCTCCGCCGGACTCTTCGACCGCCCCCTGCCGGCCACGGCCGCCGCCAACGTCTCGACGGCGGCGAACCAGGCGGTGGCACGCCAGGTGGCCGAGGAGGGCAGCGTGCTGCTCAAGAACGAGGCGGCCGCCCTCCCGCTCGGCGGAACGAAACAGACGATCGCCGTCATCGGGCCGACCGCCTCCCGGACCCCGACGAACGGCGTCAGCGCGAGCACCGTCTGCTCGGCCACCTGGCTCATGCCCCCGGGCGGGACCTACGTCGACTGCCCCACCCCCGTCGCGCCGCTCGACGCGATCACCGCGCGGGCGGCCAGGAACGGCAGCCAGGTCGTCTTCGACAACGGAAGCGACCCGGCGAAGGCGGCCAGGACCGCCGCGAGCGCGGACGTGGCCGTCGTCTTCGGCTACTACACCGAAGGTGAGTTCGCCGACCTGCCCGACATCTCCCTGGACGGCGGCGGCGACGCCCTCATCTCGGCGGTGACCGCGGCCAACCCGCGCACCGTCGTCGTACTGGAGACCGGCGGCCCGGTCCTGATGCCGTGGCTAAGCAAGGTCAAGGCCGTCATGCAGGCGTGGTATCCCGGAGTCCAGCAGGGCAACGCGATCGCCTCCCTGCTGTGGGGAGACGTCAACCCGTCGGGCAAGCTGCCGCAGACCTTCCCCGCCGCTCTGTCGGACCTGCCCACCGCCGGATCCCCCCGGCAGTACCCCGGTGTGCTCCCCGGCGGCGGGACGGTCCGTCCCGACGGCGACCAGAGCATCCGCCAGGTCGACTACTCCGAGGGGCTCAAGGTCGGCTACCGCTGGTACGACAGCAGGAACATCGCACCGCTGTTCCCCTTCGGGCACGGGCTGTCGTACACGACGTTCTCCTACAGCACCCTCAACGTCACCCCGCCCCAGACCGACGGCAAGCAGCCGATCAAGGTCAGGTTCCTGGTGACCAACACCGGGACGCGCACCGGCACCGAGGTCGCCCAGGTCTACCTCGGACTGCCCGCCCAGGCCGGTGAACCGCCCAGGCGGCTGGCCGGCTGGGCCCGCGTGACCCTGGCACCGAACACGTCCCGAATGGTGGAGGTCGTCGTGGATCCGACGGCGCCGAACCGTCCGCTGTCCTACTGGGACGCGCAGGCCGACCGGTGGACCACCCCGTCCGGACAGTACACGATGCAGGTCGGCGCCTCTTCGCGCAACATCTCCCTCACCAGCACGTTCCGCGTCTCTTGAGTGACCGGGCGGCATAGGGCCCGGCGGTAGCCGGCCGTCGCCGGGCTTGGTACGGCGACGGCCGGAGGTTCCGGTAAACGGGTGGAGCGGCTCACTGCCGCTCCACCCGTTTACCGACTTCGGCAAAAACCGTGCGCAGCCACCGGTGACCCGCGTCCGCTTGGTGGACCGCGTGGTACCAGAACGCCTCGATGACGGGCACCGCCTCGTAGGGGCAGGGCAGGATCTGGAAGTCCTCCAACCCGGCCAGCCGCAGGGCCAGCCGTTCCTGCAGCAGGCAGATGCGCCGGGTGCCGGGAATGAGGAACGGCAGGGATTGGAAGTTCTCCACCACGATCTCGACTCGTGGCTCCACGCCGAGCATGGTGAGCTGGCGGGCCGCCGAGGCGATCGCCGTCGGGCCGCGGAAGGTCACCGCCCAGGGAAGTTCTCGCAGGTGGTCCATGGTGATGCCGTCGCGCAGGGCGGGGTGGTCGCGGTCGGCGACGATGACCCATCGGTCGGTGTAGACGTTCACCGCCGGATGGGTGGAGATGAAGCCGTGCGGCATCAGCAGGCCGTCCACCGAGCGCAGGGTGGTGTCGATGTCGTCGACGCGCGGGACGTTGATCTGCAGGAACCGAAGGCGGACACCGGGGGCCTCGCGATCGAGGGTGCGCATCAGCTCCTTGCCCAGGACGGTCAGCGCGTAGTCGGAGCTGACCAGGGCGAACTCACGGTCGCTGCTGGCGGGGTCGAAGTCGGGCCTGGCGGAGAAGACCCGGTCGACGACGTTGACCGCCAGTGCCGTCGCGTCGACCAGTGAGGCGGCGAGCGGGGTGAGCTCGAAACCGTTGCCGACGCGCAGGAGCAGCTCGTCGTTGAAATGGCGGCGCAGACGGCTCAGCGCCGCGCTGGCGGCCGGCTGGCTGAGCCCGATCCGCACTCCGGCACGGGTGACATTGCGCTCCTCCAAGAGCGCGTGCAACGCGGCCAGAAGATTCAGGTCGAGGCTCTCCAGTCTCATCGGACCCTCCGGGATTCATGTGGTGGATGAGATGGTGCGGACCGTCTTTCGCTGTGAATTTGGCCGAGTGTCTCACCGTCGGCGGGGAGCCGCTCGCGGGGCCATCACAAGATCGAAGGCCGGGCCGACGAGGTTTCACCCTACCTCCTGGTATCCGTCCTATGGATATCACCATCTGGAGAATCGATTTCCCAGATTTACCCCGGTGACCCAAGGTTAAGGGCACCGCACCAGGAGGAAACCTCGTGGAAACACATCCGTCTTTCGCCGGCCCGTTCGCGGTCGGCACCTTCTCCGCCGGCAACGGGCCGGCCTTCCCCGGCCTGATCACCGGCGATCGCGTCCTGAACCTGCGTACCGTCCCCGAGCTTCACGCGCCGGACGGTGGCGAGCCGACCACCCGTACCCTGCTGGAGCGGTGGGACGACATGCTGCCGCTGCTGCACGCCGCAACCGCGTCGGCATCGGGTGGGTGGCTGCCGCTCGCCGATCTGCGGGTGCACGCCCCGGTCGAACCCCGGCAGATCCTGCAGTCCGGCGCCAACTACCGCACCCACGTCATCGACCTGGCGGTAGCGCACGAACCCGCGGGCGGCCGCCCCGCCGAACAGGTGAGAGCCGAGGTCGCGGCGATGATGGACCGCCGCGCGGCCGAGGACGAGCCGTACGTGTTCATCGGCCTGCCCTCCTCGATCACCGGCCCCTACGACGACGTGGTGATCCCCACCTGGTGCGCCAAGCCCGACTGGGAGCTGGAACTGGCGGCGGTGATCGGCCGCCCGGCCTTCCGGGTGCCGGTCGAGCAGGCACTGGAGCACGTGGCCGCCTACACCATCGCCAACGACCTCACGGCCCGTGAACTGGTGTTCCGCCGCGACATGCCGGAGATCGGCACCGACTGGCTGCGCGCCAAGAACGCCCCGACGTTCACCCCGCTGGGCCCCTACCTGGTGCCGTCCGCCTTCGTCGCCGACCCCGGCGACCTGCAGGTGACCTTGAAACTCAACGGCGAGGTCATGCAGGACGAGTCCACCAAGGACATGATCTTCGGCGTGGCGCGGCTGGTGTCCCACATCTCCCAGACCGTGGAACTGCTCCCCGGTGACCTGGTGCTCACCGGCAGCCCGGCCGGCAACGGCATGCACCGGGGCCGGCTGCTGCGCCCCGACGACGTGATGGAGGGGACGATCACCGGCCTGGGCGCCCAGCGCAACCGGTGCGTGGCCGACCCGCGCGGGCGGGAGAGCTGATGCTCGACCGCACCGACCCCGAGGGCGCCATCGCCGAGGCTGCCGCCCGCTGCTCCAACTGGGGCCGCTGGGGAGACGACGACGTGCTGGGCACCGTCAACTTCATCGACGAGGCCAAACGCCGCGAGGGCGCGGCGCTGGTCCGCCAGGGCCTGTCCTTCTCCCTGTCCCAGCGCTTCGACACCGACGGCCCGCAAAAAGGCTGGCGCCGCCGCACCAACCCGGTGCACACCATGACCGACACCGGTCTGGACGCGGTCCACGGCGGCCAAGGCTTCCCGCACGGATTCGGCGGCGCCGACGACGTCATCGCCATGCCGCTGCAGTGCTCCACCCAGTGGGACGGCCTGGGCCACATCTTCGACCACGGCAGAGCGTGGAACGGCCGCCCCGCCGACACGGTGGTCACCTCCGCCGGTGACCTCGTCACCGGCATCGAGCACCTGGCCGCGCCCGTCGCGGGCCGCGGCGTCCTGCTCGACGCCGGCCGCGTGTTCGGCGGCGAAGGAGAAGCGGGGGAACTGCCGGACGGCTTCGCGATCACCGAAGAACACCTCCTCGCCACCGCCAAGGCGCACGGCGTCACGGTCGGCCGCGGCGACATCGTGTGCGTGCGCACCGGGCAGCTCACCCGCGCCCGCCGCGACGGCTGGGGCGACTACGCCGGCGGCCCCGCACCCGGCCTGTCGTTCACCACCGCAAACTGGCTGCACCGCACCGAGATCGCCGCGATCGCCACCGACACCTGGGGCTTCGAGGTGCGGCCCAACGAGTTCGACCACGCCTTCCAACCGCTGCACCAGGTCGTCATCCCCCACCTCGGCCTGCTCATCGGCGAGATGTGGGACTTCGACGCCCTCGCCGCCCACTGCGCCGCCGACGGCGTGTACGAGTTCTGGCTCACCGCCGCCCCGCTGCCCGTCACCGGCGCGGTCGGCTCCCCCGTCAACCCCCTCGCCATCAAGTGAGCCCCCCATGACAGCAGTAAGGAACGTCCTCATCGTCGGCGGCGGCACCGCCGGATCGGCCCTGGCCATCCTGCTCGCCCGCGGCGGCGTCACCGTGCACATCGCGGAGATCAAACCGGAGCTCACCGCGCTCGGCTCGGGCATCACGTTGCAGGGCAACGCGCTGCGGGTACTGCGCGACCTCGGCGTCTGGGACCGGGTCGCCGCCGCAGGCTTCGCGTTCGACTCCCTCGGACTGCGCACCCCCGGCGGTCACCTGATCGCCGAGATCCCCGACGCCCGCACCGGCGGCCCCGACCTGCCGGCCACGCTCGGCATGAACCGCCCCGAACTGGCCGCGATCCTCGCCGACGCCGTACGCGCGTCCGGCACCCGGATCTCACTCGGCCTGACCGTGGAAAGCCTCACCGACACCGGCGACGGCGTACGGGCACAGATGTCCGACGGGACCGCCGACACCTACGACCTGGTCGTGGGCGCCGACGGCATCCGCTCCAAGGTCCGCACCCTGCTGGGCGTCGAGGCCGCCATCCGGCCGACCGGCATGGGCATCTGGCGCATCCACACCCGCCGCCCCAAGGACGTCGAGCGCACCGACCTGGTCTACGGAGGCTCCTGCTTCATCGCCGGCTACTGCCCCACCGGCCAGGACACCATGTACGCCTACCTGGTGGAGAAGGCCCGGCCCCGCGAGTCGGTGGCCGACGCCGACAAGCCCTCCCACATGCGGGCCCTGGCCGAGACCTACGGCGGCGCCTGGGAGGAGATCCGCACCGACATCACCGACCCGGACCGCATCAACTACACCTGGTTCGAGTCGCTGCTGGTGGAGCGTCCCTGGAACCGCGGCCGCGTCGTGCTGATCGGCGACGCCGCACACGCCTGCCCGCCCACCCTCGCCCAGGGCGCGGCCCAGTGCCTGGAGGACGCCGCCGTCCTCGCCGAGCTGCTGCTCGCCGCCGACCGCCTCGACCAGCCGCTGTTCGACGCCTTCATGGACCGCCGCCACGAGCGGGCCAAAGCCGTGGTGGAGGCGTCCCTGCAGCTGGCCGACTGGCAGCTGAACCCCGTCCCGGACGCCGACGTGCCCGGCCTGATGGGCCGCATCGCCGCGATGGTGGCCCGGCGCCCATGACGACCCACCCCGCCGACAGCGCACCCGCGGTAACCGTCGACGTGCACGCGCACGTCATCCTGCCGCGGATCGACCAGGCCGTCGCCGGCCAGCCGGGACTGCAGGCGCACCGCGAACTGGACGCCCGCCGCAACGGCCCCGACGCCCTGGCGGTCTCCGGGCGGATGGTCGGCGAACGCATCGGCCGCCTCACCCGGGTGCCCGATCGGCTGGCCGGCATGGACGCCGCCGGGGTGGACGTACAGATCGTCAGCCCCTCTCCCTCGCACTACCACTACTGGGCCGGACCCGCTCTGGCACGGGAGGTCTGCGCGCTGGCGAACGAGGGCGTCGCCGAGCACTGCGCCCAGGCCCCCGACCGGCTACATGGCCTGGGCCTGGTGCCGCTCCAGCACCCCTCGCTGGCGGTGGAATCGCTGGACCACGCCCTCGGCCTCGGCCTGAAGGGGGTGGAGATCTCCTCCCACGCCCCCGGCCGCGAGCTGTCGGACCCGGCCTACGAACCCTTCTGGACACGAGCGGCCCAGACCGGCGCGGTGATCTTCCTGCACCCGTTCGGCTGCACGCTGAACGAGCGGCTGGACCGCTGGTACCTGTCGAACATCGTCGGGCAGCCGGTCGAGAACGCCATCGCCCTGTCCCACCTGATCTTCTCCGGCGTGCTCGACCACCACCCCGGCCTGAAGATCCTGGCGGCACACGGCGGCGGCTACCTGCCCGCCCACCTGGGCCGGGCCGACCACGGCTGGCGGGTGCGCCCGGACGCGCGCGGCTGCGCCCGCGAACCGAGCAGTTACCTGAAGGACCTGTGGTTCGACTCCCTCGTGCACGACCCGGCCGCGCTGCGCGCCCTCGTCCGCGCCGCCGGCCCGGACCGGGTGCTGCTCGGCTCCGACTTCCCCTTCGACATGGGCGCCGACGACCCGGTGGCCACGCTGCGCGCCGCCGGACTCGACGAACCCGCCTTCGACGCGATCCGCGGCCGCAACGCCACCGCCCTCTTCAACTTCGACGCCACCCACCTCAAGGAGCACCGTGCCTGACCGGCTCATCACCCACCTGCGCCACGTCGACCTGGCCGTGCCCGACTACGCCAGACAGCGGGAGTTCTACTCCGGCGTCTGGGGCTTGACCGAGGTCGCCAGCGACACCGGCATCAGCTTCCTGGCCGCCGAGGGCTCACCCGAGCAGTACGTCATCCGGCTGCGCCAGGCCGACGAAAAACGCCTGGACCTCATCTCCTTCGGCGCGGCCACCCCCGCCGACACCGACGCCCTCGCCGCCCGGCTGCGCACCGCCGGCGTCCGGCTGATCAGCGAGCCCGGCAGGATCGACACCCCCGGCGGCGGGTACGGCTTCCGCTTCTTCGACCTCGACGGCCGCACCGTCGAGGTCTCCGCCGACGTCGCCGTCCGCGCCCACCGCAAGCTGGAGGCCAAGGAGGCGGTGCCGGTCCGGCTCTCGCACGTGGTGCTCAACGCCCCCGACATCGACGCCACCCGCGCCTGGTACGAAACCCACCTGGACTTCGCGCTGTCGGACACCCTCGCCCACCCGCACATGGGCAAAGTCATGCACTTCATGCGCTGCAACCCCCAGCACCACAGCCTCGCCATCGCCCGCGGCCCACACGCCTCCCTGCACCACATCAGCTTCGAACTGCGCGGCCTGGACGAGTACATGTACGGCACCGGCCGGCTGCTGCGCGCCGGGGTCAGGATGATCTGGGGGCCAGGCCGGCACCTGGCCGGCGACAACACCTTCTCCTACTTCCTGGACCCGCACGGCAACACCGTGGAGTACACCACCGAGCTGGAGGAGCTGGACGAGGACGCCTGGCACCCGCACGTCTACGACTTCTCCCAGGCCGAGGTCACCGACCAGTGGGGCACCGCCAACCCGATGAACGAACTCATCGCCAAGGAGTCGTTCAACGACGTCGACCGCGGCCTCTTCGTCGCCCCGCCGGTCTGAACCCCGCCATGCGTCTCGCAACCTTCGAGCACTTGGGCCTGCGCCGCTGTGGCGTCGTCGACGGTGACTCCGTCCTGCCCTTCCCACAGGGAACCGACCTCCTCGACGTCGTCCGCACCGGCCACATCCCCGACGGTGGAGCAGCGCTGCCCCTGGCCGAGGTACGGCTGCTCCCGCCGATCGACCCACCCTCGGTCCGCGACTTCGTCGCCTTCGAAGAACACGTCGAGGGCGTCCGCCGCAGCGTGAGCGGCACAGCAGGCGTCCCGGACGCCTGGTACGACGCGCCGGCCTTCTACTTCACCAACCCTCACGCGATGATCGGAGCCCACGACGACGTCCCCGTGCCGCCCGGCTGCCACGCCCTGGACTTCGAACTCGAAGTCGCCGCCGTCATCGGCCGCCAGGGCCGCGACCTCTCTCCCGAGCAGGCACGCGACCACATCTTCGGATACACGATCTTCAACGACTGGTCCGCGCGCGACCTGCAGTCCCGGGAGATGCAGGTCGGCCTCGGCCCGGCAAAGGGTAAGGACGCCGCCACCACCCTCGGCCCATGGCTGGTCACCGCCGACGAACTGGAGCCCTACCGCGTCGCCGACGGCTTCCTGCGGCTCGCCCTGACAGCCGAGATCAACGGGGTGGAAGTCGGCCGGGACCTGCTGTCCAACATGAGTTGGACGTTCGAGGAGCTGGTCGCCTACGCCTCCCGAGGCGCCTGGGTCCGCCCCGGTGACGTACTCGGCTCCGGCACCTGCGGCAACGGCGGCTGCCTCGCCGAACTGTGGGGGTTGCGCGGCACCCAGGACCCTCCGGCGCTGAAACCCGGCGACACCGTCACCCTCACCGTCGAGGCCATCGGCACCGTTTCCAACACCATCGTCCCCGGCAGCGCGCCCCTGCCGATCCCGCCCGCACGCAAGCGCCCCCGCGACCGTCCCTGACCAGCGCCTTCAGTTGTCCCCGAAGCCCCGCTTCCCGGCATCGCGGCGACGGGGCTTCCCTATACCAGGAGGGATAATGATGGACCGCCTCCGCGACAAGGTCATCGTGTCCACCTGAGTCGCCCACGGCCACCTCTCTTCCGCTCTGAGGAAGGGCGGCCTGGTGTTTGTGGGTGATACGTCTTTAGTCCATATTTAGATGATCTTGAATTTTGAGCCAACGCCTTTACATTGTAGATTTTTTATTATGCTTCTCAGATAGCTGACATGTTGCGCAAAGACGCCCGTCCCGCAGTTGAGCACACCGCCTACGCGACCTGCTGAAGTCCCCTTTGCCTCCCTGAATCCAGTGGCGTGCTACCCCCGGTTGACGACCCCGCTGGAGAGGGTCAAAGCGTGATACTCATCGTCTGCGACGGTGACTGCGGCCGGTGGGCGGTGATGAGGCCCAGGGCGCAGCGGACAGGTGGCCAACCGCGCCGATCTGGTGGAACCAGCGCAGGTCCTGAGCTGCCGCGCGTTCCAGATACAGGCGCAGCAGGTGGGCGCAGGTTCGTGCGTCGCTTTCGGCGCTGTGTGCCCGGCCGGGATCGATTCCCTCGGCGGCGGCGCAGTCGGCGAGCCGGTGGGAGGCCAGTGGCGGGCCGAAGCGTCGTGACAGGGCCAGGGTGCACAGGGACAGCAGGTCGTCCGGGGCGGCTCCGAGGCGGGCGAACTCGGCGCTGAGCACTTCGGTGTCGTAGCGGGCGTTGTGGGCGACGATCACGGCGCCGTCGAGCATGGACGCGATGTCACCGGCGATCTCCGCGAAACGCGGGGCGCCTGCCAAGTCCGCGGCGGTAAGGCCGTGGATGCGCGTGGGGCCAGGACCCGTTCCGGAGTCGACGATCGTTGAGTAGAGGCGGTCGTCACGACCGTCGGGGTGCAGGCGGATGATCGCGATTTCGACGATGCGGGCCTTGCGGGCGTCGGTCGAGGTGGTCTCGACGTCGACGACGGCGTAGGGAAGAGATCCCAGCCGGTGGCGACGCGATGCCGCAGCCGCAGTGACAGGAGGCTCCGCATGCGCGGTCTGTGCGGGAGCGGCCTTGGCAGCGAGGGTGGCGATCGCCTGCTCGGTGCCGGAGACGTCGAGTTTGCGGGCGGCATAGGAGCGGGTTAGCAGGCTTTCGCCGATGACGTCGTCGTACTTGTCGATTCTCTTGTCGGGGATCAGGCTCGCCAAGTCAACGGCGTCGGGGAGGCCGGAGGCGGCCAGGTCGGCCAGCAGCTCCGCGGCCGCCTGGGGTGGGGTGGCGCAGAGCAGTAGGGCGACGCCGTAAGGGGCGACGTCGATGCCTCGGGCGTGCAGGGCCAGGGCGGCCGTGGTCATGATGGCGTCTCCCCGGAAGGGGAACAGCAGGCTGTCGGCGCCGTAGCCGAGGAGCGGGCTGTGGTGCAGGCCGAAACGGCGGTAGGCGGTGCGGCCTTGGGCCAGGAGGTGCTGGCCGGTCGTGTCCAGGTAGGGCGGGACGGTGGAGTCTTCGTAGATGCTGCGCATCTGGGTGCGGATCCGGTCGTGGATGTCGGGGCCGGGGCCGGCGAAACGCGGCGGGCGGCCGCCGGAGGCGCGGGTGACGTCGATGATCTTGGCGTGGGTGTCGATGGTGAGGATGCGCCAGCGGCGGCCGGCGAAGATGAGCAGCGCTCCCTCGGGCGGGGAGTTCTCCAGGGGAAGGCTGCCGAGGGTTCGTCCCGCGGTGACGATGCGGTATTCGGTGGGGGCGGCGAAGGCGGCGTAGAAGGTGTAGTGGTTGACCAGCCGCTCCCCCACCTCTGCGTGCAGTAGCAGGCCGTCGCTTTCCTGGCGGATGAGCCGTCCGGCGCCGAGGTCGCGCAGCAAGGCGGCGAACATCGGCGCGTCGATCGTACGGAATGGTCCTTGGGCGCAGAGGGTGCGGTGGGCGTCGGCCGGGGTGATGCCGCCGTGCTGGGCGATGAGGGACAGGAACTGCTGCACCAGCGTCGACAGGTGTAAAGCCGCGCCCTGGGGAGGTTCGTACCAGCGTTGCAGAAGCAGTTCGATGGTCGCGACGGCTTGGACGAGCTGGGTGCGGAGTTCGTCGGCGGGGTGGATGGCAGGGGGTCGGTTCGGGTTCGCTGATGTAGAGCCGCAGGACGGCGGGGCCGCCGCGTCGTCCGGAGCGGCCGAGTCGCTGGCGCAGGGCGGCCACGCTCGGGGGCGCGCCGACCTGGGCGATGGAGGAGACCGAGCCGATGTCGATGCCCATCTCCAGGGTGGAGGTGCAGATGGCGGTGGTCGGCCGGCTGCGGTCCTTTAGCCGGGACTCGGTGTGCTCGCGGATGTCCTTGGACAGGTTGCCGTGGTGGGGCAGGAACTCGTTCGGCACTCCCCCGGTGTCGCAGCGGCGGCTGAGCAGGTCGCTGTAGTCCTCCACCGCGCCCCGGGAGTTGGCGAAGATGAGGTTGTGTGAGCCGTGCAGGGTGGCGAACAGGTGGTCGGCGATCGCGAGCCGGTCGCCGGAGGTGATGTCGTCGGTGCTGACGTCGGTGCCCAGGACCTCGTGCGCGGCCTGGGCGCGCGGGTCGAGTGTGGGTGCGGTTTCGACGTAGCCGCGTACCTGCAGGCGCAGCTCCTGGGCGTCGGAGGTCGAGACGATCGAGGTGACCCGCTCCCCCGCGCCCGGGCGCAGGACCCGGCCGCGCGCTTCGACACTGCGCCCGGCCAGCACGTTGGAGATCAGCCTGATGGCCTCCAGTTCGTCACCGATCTCGGTGATGTGACAGTGCGCCTCTGGGATGTGTCCGGGCTCGCCTGGAAGCGTCTCGGCGGCCTCGGACTTCACCATGCCCTTGATCTGCAGGGCCTTGTGTGCTCTCGATATGGTCATGGCGCGACAGTAGCGCTCTGACCAGCGGCTTTCACGGACAACGAGCAAGAAGCGAAGGCCTTCGCCGGGCCGCTGGGGTGTGCTGTGATGTAAGGCCCACATTGTCCTGCGCTCCCCTCCCCCGGCAGGAAAAGGACCGCGTGCCCCGTACGGTCTCGTCCCACCATCACCGTCTCGCGGGCACTGCCCTCGAGGAGATTCACCGGTTGACCGGGCTGTACAAGCTGGCCGCGCTCGGCGAGGGCGTCTGCCCGCACTGCTTTGGGGATCTTCCTGATCAACGTCGACGCCTGGCGGGAGGTGACCTAGCGCGGTCGGCGCGGGCCGCTGGCCCTGGAGGGTCCCACCTGGACCTGGTCGCCGCCGCCGAGACCATCGTGGCCGCCTACGACCGATACCTGCGCGACACCGCGATCCAGGACGCCCTGGGCATCGACCCGGACCAGGTGCGATGAACGCGGCCGTCGTCCCGCTCCGCCCCGGCGCCGACGTCGCGCGGCCGCGCAGCACGCCCTGACTGCCGTGCCCCGCCGCTTGGCTCGATGGAAACTGTCGGCCCACATCATCACGGCGTACACGCGGATGTACGACTCAACGCTGCGGTCACCCGCTTGTTCACCGACGGAGGAGCGAAGGTGGTGAAAGCGCTGCTCGCCGCCGGGGCCGGTCTTCGTCGGCTGACCGACCCCGGCGCGATCTGGCTTACCTGCGGGCCGTCTTCACGCGCTTCTGGTCGTCGCTCACCCATTCCTGGATCTGCGGCCAGGGTAGTCGGATTGAAGCTCCTTGTTCGGTTTGGCTGATCAGGCGCCACAGTTCGCTGCTGCTACGGGTGTCGATCCAGGGCCGCCCGATCCACTCCTGGTCGTTGAGGCGATTCCACAGGCCCAGGGCGCAGCGCATTACCGCGCTGTACAGCGTTGCCGGTCCGGTTCCTTGGTAGCCCCAGGAGTAGCGGGGTTCGCCGCCGGGGTTGGGCAGGGGGTCGGCGCGCAGTTGGCCGTCGGAGGTGGGGGTGAGGGCGAAGACCGCGCCGTTGCTGGTGGGGTCGGCGGCGATGACGGTGTACTCGTTCCAGTCCTCAGGCTGGCCGGTCGGCCATTCGGTGGCCAGGCGCGCTCCAGCACCGTCGTGCCGCTCCTGGGCGAACTCCACCGTCAACCGGCCTGCCTGGTCCCGCCACACTCCGGCGACCTGCTGCTGTGCCTCCCTCACGGATCCGAATTCGGTCTCGGCGGCTGGGGAGATGTCGCTGGTGAGCAGCCGGGCGAAACGCCGCGTCCCGCGCAGGCTGGTCAGCTCTTCCTCGCCGACGGGGGTGAGGGTCTGGCGCCATTGCGCCACCACGGGGCCGCTGTCGGTGACCAGTTTGCGCACGGTGGCGTCGAAGACCAGCTGGGGCCGTTGCCGATACAGCAGTGACCCCAGGGTGCGCACCGCGTCGTTGAGGGCCTCTCCGGTCTGTCCCGGGTAGGGCGCCTTGCTTTCGTGCCGGCGCAGATCCACCAGCTCTGTGGCCGCCGCGTCCTGATCCACCGCGCTCTCGGCTGCTCTGTTCCCGGCCTGTTCCAGGTCGATGGGCCAGTCGGGGCGGGCCGGGCGCGCGACCAGGTACCAGCCGTCGCCGCGCTCGGGCTGGGCGGCGTGGCCTTGGCGTACTTCGGCCAAGGTGGCCAGGGCATCGCGGGCCAGTTGCGCGAACGCCTGCGGGTAGCGCTCGGGCATGTTCCAGGCGCGGGCGGCTTGGAGGGTGTCGCGTACCGTTGGCCAGTCGGTGGTGGTGTCGGGGGTGGTGAAGGTGGCCTCATGTCCGAAGGCCTGCATCCGCTGTACGGCGGCCGGGGTGCAGCTGCCCTCCAGCCACATCGGGATGGGGCGGCCGATGACCCGGGCGATCTCGGAGGGGTCGTACAAACCCGCCTGTTGCACCGGGACGGTGTCGGGGTCGGCGAACTCCTCATCGTCATCGGCCGGGGCCTTGAGAAACGACAGCAGCGGATGGCGTGTCTTGGCCGCAGCGGTGCTCGTCTCGGGGACCAGCCGGTAGCCGTCGATGTTGTAGAGGTCGTAGCTGGAGTCGCCGAACAGTCCTGTCGGTGCGATGACGATGACCGCGTCCGCCCAGAGGGCGGGCTCCAGCACGTGCGCCGCGGCTCGGGCCGCGTCGAGGTGCTCCATCCACTCGCCGGTGTAGAAGTTCACCTGGACCACGTGGCCGTGCGGGGTGTCCCACACGATGGCGTGCACCCGGCCGGGCCGTGACCCCAGATAGGGGCGGACTGCCACCTCGCCGTTGAACATCACCGGCGCCGGTTCGCTCGCATCCGGCCAGGAGGTCAGACCAACAGCGTTATCGGGTACCGCTCGGCCGGTGCGGCGGCACCAGCGGTCGATGGTCGAGGCCCGCCACAGGGGGCGGCCGTCGGCGTCACTGTCGTCGGGTTTCGGTAGGCGGCCTTTTTCTGTCCAGAGGGCGCGCGCGCGGCCCTCGGAGATGCCCACTCGCCGGGCGAACTGGGCCAGTGTGAACTGCTGCTCGCTCTGCATCATCTTTTCGCTCCCCTACACATGCCAACAGCATACGATAGGAGAGCGGAACCGCTCGGGTGTTGGAGCGATAGCAATTTCCCTAGTGGATGCGATGTTTCATGGCATGGAGCAGGATCGATGTCGAAGGCCAACACCGGCGTGCCGCAATCGCCAAGTGCTCTTGCGACCTCGCCAGGAAATCCGGGGGTCCCAGTAGCCCTGTCGAAGAATCCAACAAATATAGCCCTGACCTGCGGCAATGCAAGGACGGCATCCGAACCTAAGATCGTTTTCGCTGCGTTCTGTTCCGGATTGTCCGGTCTAGAGCGTGGGGTGGTTCGGTGTCGGAGAAGATGTTCTCCCAAGAGCAGTTGGAGCAGTTGCGGTCGTTCCCGGAGGTCGGCCGCGATGAGTTGATCACACACTTCACGTTGACACCTGCGGATGTGGCGTTCGTGGATCCAGGTCGGGGTCGAGGCCCGGCCGATCGGCTCGGGATGGCCGTGATGGTCGCGACGCTACCGTGGCTGGGGTTCGTGCCCGATGAGGTGAGCGCGGCTCCGCCAGAGAACGAGACCCCCGCCTTCACACCCCTGCTGAGCAGCCAGGACCTGTCCAGACGGTCATCACCGCCGACGCCCTCCACACCTAGCACGACCACGCCCGGCAGATCGTCGCCGCAGGAGGCCGCCACCTGTTCATCGTCAAGGGCAACCAGCCCACCCTGCACCTCCGGCTCAAGGCTCTGCCCTGGCGCGAGGCGATCCTCAACGACCGCACCGACGAGATCGGGCACGGCCGCCGCGAGATCCGCCGCATGAAGATCTGCACCGTCAGCTTGTCCGCGAGGGCGCCCGCACGATGCTCGCCGCCGCCCTGTAGGCGGAGATGGACGCCTACATCGCCGCCTTCGCCGACGAGCGTGATGAGGCCGGACGTCGGCTGGTCGTGCGCAACGGCTGACACCAGCCCCGCGAGCTGCTCACCGCGGCCGGCGCGATCGAGGTCAAGGCGCCGCGGGCCAACGACAAGCGCATCGACAAGCGCATCGACGGGGACAGCGGCGAGCGCCGACGTTTCTCCTCGGCGATCCTGCCCGCCTAGTGCCGCAAATCGAGGCGGCACAAAAGCGCTGGCGCGCGATCAACGCCCCCCACCTCGTCGCCCTGGTCCGCGCCGGGGCCACGTTCGTCAAGGGCAAACTCGTCGAGCGCCCCGAAGAATCACCGGCCGTCGAGGACGGATCGGTAGCCGCCTGAAAAATCTCGCCCCACAGGTATTGACGATTACTCGCACCTGACCTCGGAGGAGAACCTGGGCGAGGTCGGGCCAGGCTGGGAGTACTACCTCGACCTGCTCGTCGCCTCGCGGGACGGCTCGGCACCGCCCGCGTTCGACGACTACCACCCGGTGACGAAGGCCTACTTCGACGACCTGGTCGCCGAGCCGGACCGGTGACCGGCTGCCGGTGAGTCCTGCCTGACCAGGTGGATCTGCGTGCTGGCGTAGTCGCCCGGCGGCAGCTCCAGCTCCAGCCCGTGCGCGGCGAGGATCACGCCGTGGTGGATCCGGCCCGTGTCCACGTCGTGGTAGCGGCCGTCGGGGTCCAGCCCGGCCGGGCGTAGCCTGGCCGCCCGGTGGCCGAACCGGGTGGCGACCCGGTAGGCGAAGATCACAATGTCGTCGCCGCGGACGTACTGCACGCCGCTGAGCGAGTCGCCGGGCGCGCCGAGGCGATGCAGCTCCCCGTGCTGGACCACCGGCCGGATCCGCTTGTACCTGGCCACCAGCTCGCCCGCCTCGGCCAGGTCGGCGTCGCTCCACGCGGGCAGGTCGCCGCCCAGCCCCAGCACGCCGGCCATGGCCACGTGGAAGCGGAACCGCAGCGGCACGAGCCGGCCGGTGAGCGGGTTGGGGCTGTCGGTGACCCAGGCGCCCATGACGCCGGGCGGGTAGATCTGGCCGAACCCGTGCTGGATGGCCAGGCGGTCCACGGCATCGGTGTTGTCGGAGGTCCAGACCTGGTCGGTGCGGCCCAGGATGCCCAGGTCGGTACGGCCGCCGCCGCCGGCGCACGCCTCGATCCGCACCCCGGGATGGGCCGCGCGCAGCCGGTCCATGATGGTGTAGACGTTGCGCACGTGATCGATCCACAGCCGGTCGGGATCGTCCTGGCCGGGCCAGCCCGCCTGGGTGAAGGCCCGGTTGAAGTCCCACTTCAGGAAGTCGATCTCGTGGTCGGCCAGCAGCCGGTTCAGCCAGCCGTACGCCCAGGCGGCCACGTCGGGCCTGGCGAAGTTAAGCACGAGCTGGTTGCGCAGCGTGAGGCGGTGCCGGTTGGGCATGTGCAGCACCCAGTCCGGGTGCTCGCGATAGAGGTCGCTGTCGGGGTTGACCATCTCGGGCTCGACCCACAGGCCGAAACGCATGCCCCGCTCGTGCACGCCGGCGATCAGCGTGTCCAGGCCGCCGGGGAAGCGGCGCGGGTTGACGTGCCAGTCGCCGAGCCCGGCCCGGTCGCTGCCGCGCTTGCCGAACCAGCCGTCGTCGAGCACGAACAGCTCCGCGCCGGCGGCGGCCGCGCGGTCGGCGAGCCGGAGCTGGCCGTCGAGGTCGACGTCGAAGCCGGTGGCCTCCCAGGAGTTGTAGACGACGGGCCGCAGCTCTTCGGGATGGGTCAGGACGTGCCGTCGGGCGTGGGCGTGCCAGGCCCGGCTGATGCCGCCGAAGCCGGCCGTGCCGTACACGCCGGAGAAGACGGGGGTGTGCCAGCTCTGGCCCGCCTCCAGCCGCCAGCGCAGACCCTCGTGGCCGAAGCCGCCGGTGAAGCCGACGGCGTCGAACGGGGGCCGCTGCACGGTGATGCGCCAGCTTCCGCTCCAGGCCAGAGCCGCGCTCCACACCTCGCCCCGCTCCTCGGTGGCGGTGCCGTCGTCGAGCATGACCCACGGGTTGGCGTGGTGGCCGGTGGCGCCGCGGCGGCTGGTCAGCACGGTCTCGCCGACCGGCAGCTCCTCCCGCCGCACCTGGTTCTCCGACGACCAGCCGCCGACCACGTGGCTGAGCCGGACCTCCTCGCGCATCGGCAGCGTCCAGGCCGCCGAGTCACAGCGCTCCAGCGTGATCGGCTCGGTGCCGGTGTGGCGCAGGGTCGTCCAGCGTTCGATCACGTCGCTGTCGGCGTGCACGCGGTAGTGGAGGGTGATCTCCAGAGGGTGGTGACGGTCGGCGAACCGGATGGACAGGTGGCCTTCGTCGATCGAGTGGTCCAGGTAGCGCCACTCCACCCCCTCACCGTGATCGGCGTAGATCACCCGCAGGGACGGGGCACCGAAACCCGGCCCCTCCAGCTCACCGTACCCACCAAGAGTGAAGCTGGAGGCGTCACGGCGAAGCGCCGGAGGTACGGCCGGCACCTGCTCGGCCGTCAGCGAGGGACCCCAATGGAGGTGACGCGGGCAGTCGTCGGCGTCCAGGGCGAGCGCATAGGAGGAGCCGGGGGTTCGCAACAGCCACAGTCGCCGGTCGGCCAGATAGGTCACAAGGGGCATGAATGGTCCTTCGGAGAAACGGGGTCAGCCTTTGCTGCCCGACATGGCGATGCCCTGGATGAACTGCCGCTGGAGCAGCACGAAGCACACCACCATGGGCAGGATGGCCAGCAGGGAGCCGGCCATGAGCACCGGATAGTTCGTCATGGTGACCCCGTGCAGGGTCGACAGGCCCACGGGCAGCGTCATCATGTCGGGCCTGGTGTTGACGATCAGCGGCCAGAGCAGGTCGTTCCAGGAGAACAGCGACGTCATGATCGTCAGCGCCGCCAGCGCCGGCTTGCACATCGGCAGGATGACCCGCAGGTAGACCTGGAACGGGTTGGCGCCGTCCAGCTTGGCTGCCTCGTCGACCTCGGCCGGGACGGTCAGCATGAACTGGTAGAGCAGGAACACGCCGAAGGCGCTGAAGATCCCCGGCAGGGCCAGCGCGGGCACGGTGTTGAGCAGGCCCGCCTGCCTGATCACCTCGTACTGCGGGATGACGAACAGCTGCGGCGGCACCATGAGCACGACGAGGAAAATCCACAGCAGCGGCTTCCTGAAGCGGAAGCGCAGCCGGGCGAAGACGAAGGCGGCCAGCGACGCGAACACCAGCTGGCCCGCGACGCGCAGGATGAGGGTCATGACGCTGTTGGCGGTCATCGACAGCACGGGCATCAGCTCGAAGAAGGCCGCGTAGTTGTCCCACCGCCACTGCTGCGGCAGTAGTGTCGGCGGCGCGCTGGTCGACTCGCTCAACGTCTTCACCGAGGTAAGGAACTGCCAGATGAACGGCGCCACCATCGCGGCCGCGCCCGCGAGCAGGACGAGGTGGGTGAGCAGGCGCCCGAGGCCGGGCCGGCGGCGCTCAGCCATAGTGCACCCACCGCCGCTGGAGCCGGAACTGAACCGCCGTCACCACGAGCGTGAGCGCCAGCGTCAGGATGGCGATGACCGCTCCCAGTGGCCGGTCGTTGCGCACGAACGCCTCCTCGTAGAAGAGGTACACGATCGTCTTGGAGTCGCGCAGCGCGGGATTGTTGCGCCCCATCATGATGAACAGCAGGTCGAACATCTGCAGCGACCCGATGACCGAAAGGGTCGAGACCAGGAAGACCGACGGCGACAACAGCGGCGCGGTGATGTGGCGGAAGACCCGCACCGGGCCCGCCCCGTCGATCCTGGCGGCCTCCACCACCGAGGCGGGGATGGCGTCCAGCCCGGCCGCCAGGATCACGAGGTTGGTGCCGAATGTGGTCCAGATGCCGACCAGGGCCACGGCGACCAGGGCGGTGCCGGCATCGGCGACCCAGGCCTCACTCGGGCCGCCGAAGAACCCGAGCACCTGGTTGAGGAGCCCGAAATCGCCGTTGTAGATGTAACGCCACACCATCGCGACGGCGGCGGGCATGGTCACCACCGGCAGGAAGTACAGCGTGCGGTACAGGCTGCGGCCGCGCAGGCCGCTCTGGTGCATCAGGGCGGCCGCCGCCATCGCCAGCGGCACCCCCAGCAACACGATTCCGGCGTACAGCAGCGTGTTGCCCACGGCGCGCGGCAGCTGGGGATTGCCCAGCGCCTGCGCCCAGTTGCCCAGCCCCTCGATCCGGTAGCCGCGGAACGGGTTGCCTTCCGACAGCGACAGGATCAAGGTGCTGACCAGCGGCCACAGGTAGAAGACGGCCAATCCCAGCAGCGGCCCGGCCAGCAGGACGGCGGCCCAGCGGTTGTCGGGGTGGCGGGAGGACCCGGCTCGGTGCGTCATAGGGGAGCCGATCCCTACTGCTGTTCCTGCGCCAGGGCCTCGTCCATGGCCGTGGCCAGCGCCTTGGCGGCCTCCTCGACCGGCTGCTCGCCGTTCCAGGCCGGGGTGAGCAGCTCGCCCTCCCGGCTGGACCAGGCGTCGGTGTTCTTCGACACCGGGTAGACCACCGCGTTGGGCAGCTGGTCGAGGAAGGCCTTCAGGTTGAACTGGGGCGCCGCCTCCACCCACGCCTGCTGGGTGCCGGTGTAGGAGCCGAGCACGGTGCCGGTCTCGCTCTGGATGCGCGAGGCCTGCTCGCCCGACAGGAAGACCGCGAGCTTGGCCGCCTCCTGCGGGTGCTTGGAGGAGGCCAGGGCCACGTTGCCGAGGCCGTTGATGACGGTGGCCTCCTTGACGCCCGCGGGCAGCTCGGTGACGTCGACGTTCTTGGAGGTGTAGGCGTCCTGGGCGAAGCGGTGGGCGTAGAACGAACCGCTGTAGTACATGGCAATCTTGCCGCCCATGAACTGGGCCACCGCCTCGGTGTCGCTGAGCGACTTCAGGTCGGGCGAGGAGCCGCTCTTGATCAGGTCGGTCCAGAACCGCAGGCCGTCGATGCTCGCCGGCTGTCCGAAGCCGGAGGACTTGCCGTCGGGGCTGATGACGTGGCCGCCGGCCTGGTGGATGGTGTTGTAGTAGCCGGCCTGCGCCTCCACCGGGGCGGCGATGCCGTACACGCCCTTGTCCCCGTCGGTCAGGGCCTTGGCGTTCTTGACGACGTCGTCCCAGGTCCAGTCGGCGTTCGGGTAGGGCAGCTTGGCCGCGTCGAACAGGGCCTTGTTGTACCAGAGCCCGATGGTGTCGAAGTCCTTGGGCAGCGCGTAGGTCTTGCCGTCCCGCTCGAACAGCGGCAGCAGCTGCTGCGGGTAGGCCTTCAGGGCGGTGCCGCTCGCGCTGATCGCCTCGTCGAGGGGCTGTATGGCACCGCCGTCGACGTAGGGGGCGATCTTGGAGCCCAGCATCCAGGCCACGTCGGGACCGGTGCCGCCGGCGGCCGAGTTCTGCAGGGTGGTCCAGTAGTCGGTCCAGGGGATGACCTGGACGGCGACGTCGATGCCGGGATTGCCCTTCTCGAAGGCGTCCACCACCTTCTCCATGGCGGGCTGCTGGTCGGTCGAGAAGATGGCGTAGGTGAGCTGGATCTTGCCGGTGCCGGGGTCGGCGGTCTCTGAAGTCGTGCCGCCGCAGGCGGACAGGGTGAGCGCAGCCGCCGCCAGAAGCGAGACCGCAGTCCACTTGGTGCTCATGGGAACCTTCCTTGATCTGACGTTCAGGCCTGGACGCTCGGTGCGATCCAGTCGATGTGGGGGGTGAGCTCGCCGACTCCGGCCTGCTCGGTCACGAGTTCGAGCACGTGCGCGCCGGTGATGTCGGCTTCGACGGGACGGGCGGGTTCGCCGGGGGCCAGCGTGACTTCGGCGACCACGCGGCCGTCGGCGAGCACCCGGCACAGGGCCGGGGCCGCCTGGGGCGTCTCGTCGTCGATGCCGACGTGGGCGGTGAAGGTGCGCGCGGTCCCGCCGACCGCGTAGGCGATCGAGGAGGGCGCGCACACGCCCAGCCCGTGTTCGTGGTGGTGGCCCGCGACCCGCATCGGCCGGCCGTCGCCGGGGTCGCCGCCGCCGTTGGACTGGTCGGTCTCGACGGGGCCGAAGCCGTTGCTGGAGCGCACCGGCCGCATCCGGCTCAGCTCGCTTCGTCCGGCTCCGACGGGGTGTGCCAGCCGTACGTGCGCGATCACCGACCGCTCGGCGGCTCGCGGCCGCCCCGCATGCACAGCCAGTACGGCCAGGCGGCCAGCGGTGAAGGACTCCGGCACCTCGACCTTCCACGACACCCTGATCCCTCCCGGCCGGGCCTCGCTGCCGGTGAGCTGCGGGCTCGGCCAGCCCGGCGGCACCTCCAGGTGCGCCTCGTGGCCGCCGGTGACCTCGGCGTGGACGTGCGTGGCCGTACCGGAACGGGCCAACAGCAGCGGCTCGTCCACCCGGACGGCGGGCCGGTGCGGCTGCCGGATGGCAGGCTCGCCGCGGGTGGCGATGCAGACGGCGCCGCCGTTGGGCCGCAGCCGCAGCGGGAGCCGTTCGGCGGCGGTGGGGTGTGACTCGGTCAGCCTGCCGTCGGCGTCGTCCTCGATGAGCGTGAGGTGGTGGTCCGGGCCGATGCCGAGGCCGGCCAGGTCCGCTTCGGTGTCGACGGGGTGCCCGGCGGCGATGGCGCCGATGAACCAGTCCTCGCCGGAGCGGCGCGCCAGCACGGCGTACTCCCCCGGCCGTCCCGCCAGCAGGCGGGTCTCGTCCCAGTGAGCCGGGATCGCCTCGATGGCCGCCTCGGCGACGGGCCGCGCCTGGTAATGGCTGATCTCGTCGGCGAAGTGCAGCAGACCCGACTCCAGGACGATGCCGAGGGCCAGCTCGTGCGCCTCGCTCGTCTGGCGGTCCCGGGCGGAGAAGGTGACCGGCGTGTAGTCGGCCGAGCCCACGACGTTGCGGGTGAAGGGCAGGATGGTGTTGTGCTCGGGGGTCAGCGGCTCGCCGTAGAAGACGTAGTACTCCGCGCCGCGGACCGCCTCGTAGCTCATCACGTGGGGGTGGGTGCGCGCCCACCCGCGCGGGATCACCGAGCCATGGAAGTTGATCATGAGGCCGGCCCGGCGGCACTCGGCGATCACCGCGTCGTACCACTGGTAACGCGCCTGGGCCTCCGACTCCATGAAGTCGACCTTGATGCCGGCCACTCCCCAGGAGGCCCACTCGGCCAGCTGGAGTCTCTGCTCGGCGGTGCCGAGACGGTCCCAGGCCACCCACACGAACACGCCGACGCCGCGGGTGCTCGCGGCCGAGACCAGGTCCGGCATCCAGGCCGGGTCCCAGCCACAGTCGACCAGCACGTACTCCCAGCCGCGCTCGGCGGCGTAGTCCAGCATGCGCAGCTGCTTGTCCAGGTGGGCTCCGCTGAAGAAGTCAGACCACCACGACCAGGCCGCCCGGCCTGGGCGGGCCCAGGCGGGGACCGCCTCGGCGGCGGCGGGGGCGAGGTCCTCAACCAGGTGCGAGGCGACGATGGTGGCCAGGTCGCCGGCGATGAGGACCCGCCAGGGCGTCGCCACCTCGCCGGTCTGGAGAGTGACGTCCTCGGCCAGGGTGAAGGCGAGCTCCCCGGCGCCGGCGTAGCGGGCCAGCGCGCCGCCGTACCGGCCGTCCAGATCGGCCTCGGTCGCCAGGACGTAGAGGTCGGATTCCAGCTGGGCCAGGAAGGGGAAGCCGTAGTCGCCCAGCTGGAGCACCTCCAGGGTGGAGGAGAAGCGGGTGGTCTCGTACCAGGGGGTGTAGGCCAGCGGCCAGGTGCGCGCCGCGACCGGAAGGCGCAGGTGAACGTCACCGCCGCGGATGCTCCTGCCGCTCAGGCCGTGCAGGACCAGGCGCAGCGCGACACCGTCGGCGGCGGCCCGCAGCACGATCGACACCCCGCCCTGGGCGGTCCGGAAGCGCACGGTGCGCTCGCGCTGCTCCACCTGGTGCTCGCCCACCCGCTTGCCCACGACGAGCTCGTAGGTCTCGTGGACGGCACGTTCGCTCGTGGCGTCGAACGCCAGGCCCGCCAGCAGGTCGGCGCCGTCGGCGGTGGCGAGCCGGATCGGCGCGGGCGAGGTCAGCGCGATCCCGTCCCGGCTGGCCGACCACGTCAACGCGGCGCCGTCGAGGTGAAGGCCGATGCGCAGGCTGCCGAAGGCCGCCTCCCAGTGGTGTTCAGACAAGGGAGTCTCCAAGGGTGCGTCGGGAACCGGCGACGGGGGTGCGTGAGGGGAACGCCATCGCCTCGATGGCCATCGCCGCCGCTCCGCGGGCCCACTCCTCGAACGGCAGATCCCGTACGTGCACCGCGACGTGGTGGGCGGCGCCGAAGGCGTGCTCGGTGAACGCCTCACGGATGGCCGTCTCGAACAGGTCGTAGGTGGCCACGCCCTCACCGGCGACGATGATCTGCTCGGGCCCCAGCAGGTTGGCCACCGACGCCAGTGCCCTGCCGATGAGGGCTCCAGCGTCGGCGAAGACGGCCACGACATCCGGATCGCCGCCACGGGCCAGCTCGACGGCCTCGCCGTACGCCAGATCGGCACGGCCGGTGGCCTGGCGGGAAGCGGCTTCCAGGGCGGTCGTCGAGGCCTCAGCCTCGACACAACCGCGGGCGCCGCAGTGGCACGCCACCGACCGGTCGCCCAGGGGCAGGTGGCCGATCTCGCCCGCCACGCTGTGCGCGCCGCGCACCAGGGCGCCGTCGACCACCAGGGCGCAGCCGATGCCGGCGCCGACGGTGACCACGGCGAAGTTGGCCACCCCGCGCCCGAGGCCAAACCACTGCTCCGCGATGGTCAGCGCCTTGACGTCGTTCTCCACCACCACGGGCAGGCCCAACTCTGCCGCCAGGGTCCGGCCCAGGTCGACGTGGTGCCAGCGCAGGAACGGCGAGTAGCGGACGTAGCCGGTCTCGTGGTCGACGTCGCCTGACAGCGTGACGCCCAGGTGGCGCGGCGCGAGCGCGAACCCCACCCGCTCCGCCGCGGTGAGCAGCTGCCCGTGCAGGGACACCACTTGCGTGATGACCTCGTGCGGCTGCTGGCGGGCCAGCGTGCGCCGCTTGGTGACGCGAGGGGTGCCGGCCAGGTCGCAGACCACGCCGATGAGCTCGTCGCCGGTGATCTTGATGCCCACGCTGCCGGTGTGCAGGGGCCGGATCCGCAGTGGGCGGCTGGGGCGCCCGAGCCGGGCCTCGTCGGGGCCCAGCGGGTCGGCGCTCTCGTCGTCCTCGAGGTATCCCGCCTCCAGCAGCGGCTTGACGGCGCGGGTAATGGCCGGTGAGGACAGGCCGGTGAGGCGGGCGATCTCGGCTCGGGCGATGGGGCCGTTCGTCAGCACCGTCGTGAGAACGGCTGCCTCAGCGGGGGTCCCTTCGATGGGGCCCTTTCTCTGGCGTGGCATGTCGCACAACGTAGAGGCATTTAATTACTTTAGACAAGTAACATTTCCGCAACGTGCGGTGGGACAGCGTGATGAGCCGGAAACTTTGTTACCTAACGCAGGTAACAACGATCAGTCCACCTGCTTGAGGAAGACGACGCCGTCGATCAGGGCGAGCCGGGCCGGGTCCAGCGGGAAGTACTTGCAGTCAACGGCCAGGCGACACCTTTGTCATCACCCGGCCGTCACGGGTGGCCCGCTCGCTGCGCCATCTCCTGGACCTGGCGGCCGACCTGCGCGAGCGCGAGGTGGACCTGTTGGTGCTCAAGCAGGGCATCAACACCTCCACCCCGTCCGGGCGGCTGCAGTTCCACATGTTCGGCGCCTTCGATGAGTTCCTGCGCGAACTCATCATCGAGGGCACCCTCGAAGGACTGGCCTCGGCGCGAGCCCGCGGCCAACTCAGCGGCAACAACCCGCTCACCAGCAGCATCAACTGGGCCGTCGCTGGAAGGATAGATGTCGGCCTGCGTGTCCCCTCAAGTTCTGGCACGGGCGGCGACCAGGGAGGCGCCGATGACGTCAGACAGCACATTCGCCCCAAGCGAGCCGACCACACCCATCCCGGCCAGCAACACCGCCGGACCTGGTTCCACCACGGCCAGCGGGGCCAGCGCGCTGGCACACAACCCCGCCAGCAGCGCCCGCGGTGTTGCCCACCCCAGCCCCCGCGCCGACAGCGCGGCCGCCTGGCGCACCCAGCCACGTGCACCATCCTGGGCGGCGACAACCTGGCCGGGCGATAAGGCAGGAGTACCTGGCTCAGGCTGCTGTCCGCCCTGTGGCTCCACCCGCTGCTCCTGACCTCGCGACAGCACGCCCGATGAACGTTCAGGTGACAACATCGGAGCGTGGAACGCCTCTTCTGCACTATCGACATCCACGGACTTATCGCCGCAACCTCACGGAGCGCTACTCGATCTCAGCAGATTGTTCTGAACCGATCGATGAACATCTATGATCACCTGGCGGGTGGTTTCCTCGTTGGCGCTATGACCTGCAGCAGGGTCAGGGCTGCCTTCCTCAGCCGAGCCGCCCCTCAGGGGAGTCCTTCAGGCAGGCCGTCACGGACGGCGCGCAGGATCGCGGTCTTCACCGCTTGCCCGGTGCGACCGGCGCGCGGGGTCGGGCTGCCGGTGAGCGTGTACCACTCCTCGGCGCCGGTGTATTGCACCCGCACCTGCGCCTGGTCGCCGGAGAGGGTGATGGCCACGGTGAGATCCCCGGTGATGACGCCGGCCTCGTCGGTCATCACCCCGCCCGGCCCGGCAACAACCTCACCCTGGTACTGCTTGTCGGCTCCCTTGCTGGTGGCCTTGCCGCTCGCGTCGCCCATCACCGCTCCGATCCGCCGGCCCGCACCCTGCTTACGTGCAGGTACCCAGCATCGCGGTCAGCGTTTTCTTCTCCGGTGCGGTGACGCTCAGCGCGTAGTACTTCTTGACCTGCACCCACGCGCGGGCGTACACGCACCAATACGAGCGCTGGGGCGGCTGCCACTGATCAGGGCTCTGATCACCCTTGGAGCGGTTGGAGGCGGCCGAGACCGCGATCAGCTGCGGGCGGGTCAGGTCGTTGGCGAGCGCGCGCCGCCGCTGAGTGCTCCAGGTATCGGCGCCTGAGCGCCAGGCGTTGGCCAGCGGCACCATGTGATCGATGTCGAGGCTGGCGGCGCGAGTGTAGGTGCGGTTGTCATACAGCGACCGCCAGCTGCCCGAGGTCGCTTTGCAGTCGTCATCGCGGGTGACGTTTCGGCCGTCGCGGGCCAGCACCACTTCCCGGGTGTCGCAGCCGGCGCCTTTGCGGGTGAGAACTGCCATAAAACTGTCAGTGGTGATTTGCCACGAGATGTCAGTGCGCAGGTCAGAGCGTCGTCACACAAAGGCGCTACGCGACGTCGCCGAGCTCGTCGAGCCAGGTCAACAGTCCGATGTCACGGTTGTCGAACCGGATCACGCGGAAACCGTGACCGGCGAAAAGTGCGCAGAATCCGTCGGGCCAGGCGATGAGCTGCTTACCCACACCCATGATCAGGAGCATCACCTGCTCGTGGGCGTCGCCGAACTCGTCGTAACAGGTAGTGATGCCATTGGACTCTACGAAAGGCAAGTCGTCTTCCTCTCCCAGCCGGTCGGGCGTCACGGGCAGGCGTTCACGTGCGGAGCGCCTGCCCGTGACGGCTGTCGATGTCATGCGTTTTGATTACAGGTAGCCGGGCTTAGGGGGCTCGACGGCGGTGAGGCCGCCGTCGACGGGGATGTGGGCGCCGCTCACGAACGAGGCGCCGGGGCCGGCGAGGAAGGCGATGACCTGGGCGACGTCTTCCGGCTGGGCGAAACGGCGCAGCGGGATGAGCGGGATGTAGCCCCGGAGATACTGCTCGGGGGCGCTGGTGAGGACAGGGCCGGGTGCGACCGCGTTGACGCGTACGCCGGACGGGCCGTACTCGGCGGCCCACGCGCGGGTCAGTGAGCTCACTGCTGCCTTGGTGGCTGCGTAGACCGCGTTGTTGACGTCCCCGATCACGGCGGCGCCGCTGCTGACGTTGATCACACTGCCGCTGCCGCGCTCGGCCATCTTCGGTGCCAGGGCGGTGGTCAGCTGGTAGACCGCGCGCACGTTGGCGTCGAGCATCGCGTCGTACTGTTCGCCGGTGATGTCGGCGCTGGGACCGAAGCTGCCCACCCCGGCGTTGTTCACCAGCACGTCCACCTCGCCAGCTTCCCGGGCCAGCCGGGCCACGTCGTCCGGGTTGGTCAGGTCGGCGGCGACGAAGCGGGCCGAGCCGCCGTCGGCCTGGATCTTCTGGACGACCTCCTCCCCGCGCTGGGCGTCGCGTCCGGTCACCACCACGCTGGCACCGCGCGCGGCCAGGGCGTAGGCCGTCGCCCGGCCGATGCCGGTGGTGGAACCGGTGATCAGGGCAGTCTTGCCGGTCAACTCGCTCATGACGGGAACCTCCTTGTAGAATTCTGTACCAATCGATCGGTACAGAATTACGATAGCACATCTGGATCGATCGGTAAGAAATCGGTAAGGTGGGTCACGTGGACGGTCAACGGAGCGCGCAGGTGGGTCGGCCCAGGGGCTTCGACGCCGACGAAGCGCTTGAGAACGCGATGCGGGTGTTCTGGGAGAACGGCTACGAGGGCGCGAGCCTCACCGACCTGACCGAGGCGATGGGGATCAACCGCACGAGCATGTACGCGGCCTTCGGCAACAAGGAGGAGTTGTTCCGGAAGGCCCTGATGCGATACAGCGACGGCCCGGCGTCGTACGGTGCCGAGGCGCTGGCCGAGCCGACCGCCCAGCAGGTGGCCACGGTGTTCCTGCGCGGCGCGGTCCGGAGCGCCACCCTGCCGGGCTACCCGACCGGGTGTCTCAGCCTCCGGGCGTCCCTGCTCGGGGGCGAGGACGGGCGGGTCATCCGCGACCTGCTGGCCGCCTGGGGAGAAGAGATCAGCACCAAGCTGACGGATCGGTTCCGGCGCGCGGTCGAGGAAGGCGACCTGCCGCCGGAGACCGACCCGTCAGTCCTGGCGAAGTACGTCATAACGATCGGGAACGGCATCGCAGTGCAGGCCGCCGGCGGCGCGGAGCGCGACGTCCTCCAGTTGGTCGCCGACGCCGCCCTACGGAGCTGGCCGCCGGTCTAGCTGTACTGACTTGAGAGGTTAGGTACGCGGCTGGTGGGTGGTTGGCCGTTGAGTGCGGTGTGGCCGCGGTGGTGATTGTAGGTGTGGAGCCAGTGCGGCAGTGCTTGCCGGCGTTCGGTTTCTGAGGTGCAGGGCTGGGCGTAGGCCCGTTCCTCCAGCAGGGTGCGGTTGAAGCGTTCGACTTTGCCGTTGGTCTGGGGCCGGTAGGGGCGGGTGCGTTTGTGGGTGATGCCCGCGGCGGCCAGAGTGTCGCGCCACAGGTGGGAGCGGTAGCAAGAGCCGTTGTCGGCGAGTACGCGCCGGATGGTGATGTTGTGGCTGGTGAAGTAGGTCTGGGCGCGGTGCCAGAACGCGGCGGCGGTTTCTTTGGTCTCATCGGCCAGGATCTCGCTGTAGGCCAGGAGTGGTCGTCGACGGTGTTGTGCAGGTATCTGTAGCCGAGGTTGGGTCGGCCGTGGGTGGTGCGGGGCCGGGCGGGGTCGCGGTGGGCGGAGCTGTGGCGTGCGCCGGCGGGGCGGCCGTGGACGCGGTGGCCGCCGCCGTCGGGGATGTTGCCGAGTTTCTTGATGTCGACGTGGATCAGGTCGCCGGGCGTGGGGTGTTCGTAGCGGCGGATGAGGCGGCCGCTGGTGCGGTCGAGGTTGTTCAGGCGGGGCAGGCGGTAGCGGGTCAGGGCCCGGTGGCCGGGTTCAGGCCGAGCAGGTAGGCGATGCGGGCCGGTCCCCAGCGGCGTAGCACTCTGACCTTGATGATGCGTCGTTCGGTGCGGGTGGGGGTGCGTCGCGGACTGTGGTGCGGGCGTGAGGAGCGGTCGCTCATGCCTGCGGCGCCGTAGCGGCGGTAGCGGCTTGCCCAGCGTTGGGCGGTGGTGACCGCGACCTGGAAGCGTTCGGCCGCTCGTCGCAGTGGCCTACCTCCAATTTCTGCGCACGTCTGCACGCACTAGCCCGGACGACGGAGCCGGACACGGCGGTGTTCGAAGCGCGGGCGCGACTTAAGGAAGCTTTCAAGATCCGAGTCGTCGGCGCATTGACCCTGTGGTGGGAACACGGTGTCAACTGCGAGCCAGCACCTGACAGCCGACCGCCGGGTCAGACCCAGGAAGGAACCGACGTGGCCTGGAGCACCCGTGAGCTCGCGGAACTCGCCGGCACCACGGTGAACACGATTCGGCACTACCACCGGCTCGGCCTGCTCGACGAGCCCGAACGCCGGGCGAACGGATACAAGCAGTACGGGGTACAGCATCTCGTCGTCCTCCTGCGCATCCGGCGTCTCGTAGAGCTGGGTGTACCCCTTTCCCGGATCGGCGCGATCACCTCGGGCGGTGCCCCCGCTCCGGAAGTGCTGCGCCAGGTCGACGCCGACCTGGCGGCCGAGGTCGAGCGTCTGCGCCGAGCCCGCTCCGACATCGCGATCATTCTGCGCGACGGGGCGCCGGCCGACGCGCCCGCCGGCTTCGAGTCGGTCGCGCCGCGGCTGACCGTGTCCGACACCTCGCTCATCCACGTCTTCAGCCAGCTCTACGACGACGACGCGATGAAGGACCTGCGGCGCATGGTGGACGCCGACACGGATCCCATCAGCCACGACATCGACACCCTGCCGCCCGACGCCGACGAGGCGACCCGCCAGAACCTCGCCGAGAAGCTCGCCGCGCGGCTGGCGCAGCATCTGGTCGACTATCCCTGGCTGCGCGATCCCGCCCGGCATCTGTCGAAGAGCGAGCACGTCACGCGCCAGACGTTCATCGACGCCGTCGTCGGGCTCTACAACGCCGCCCAGGTCGATGTGCTGGGCCGGGCCGGCATTCTCGCGCAGGAGCAACTGCGCCGCGAACGGGGGCTCAACTCTCCGGCCTGAGCACCTGCGTCGCATCCCGAATCGAAAGGAAGACACCATGGCTCAGCTCGGGACCGCCACTCTGGGCGAAGACCTCCTGTTGCTCCTGTTCCAGCCGAACGCGGGGATGCGGGGCACCGGTGTCATCGCCGGCGAGAACACGCTCTTCTACGTTCTCGGGGGTGCGGTGCTCGCCGATCTCGGCCTCGGTGGACACGTGCGAACCATCCCCGGCTGGGGCGGATCGACCCGGGTGGAGGCCGTCACGGACCGTCCCCCCGCGGACGACACCCTGCGATCGGCGTGGGACTACGTCGCCGTGAAGCCCCGAGGGGTGCAGGCGACGCTCGCCGCGATCGGGCCGACCCTGCGGAGCCCGTTGCTCGACCGGCTCATCATCCGCGGCGACATCCGCGAGTCCACCCGCAAGGCGCTCGGTCTGTTCGACATGAAGGTCCTCGAGGACGGCGGAACCGGACGGCGGGCCGGTCTGCTCTCCGACGTGCGGGCGGTGCTGGTCGACGGCGTGGAGCCGCAACCTCGGGTCGCCGCGCTCGCGGCGCTGCTGTCGGGAAGCCGTGCGCTCCCGCAGTTCGATCCCGAGATCCCCTGGGCCTCTTCCGTCATCACCCGCGCCCAGAAGCTCGAGCAGGGCAACTGGGGAGCCGAGGCTGCCGCCGAAGCGGTCGCCCGCACCGTCACCGCAACCATCGTCAGCAACGTGATCGTCGCGGCGGCTGTCCTCCCGCCGCAGAACCAGTAGCGGGGCAGGTCAGGAGGAGCTCACGGCCGCCGGAGGAGCATCGCCTGGTCGACGATCTCGTCGAGTTCGGCATGGTCGAGACCCTTGACGGCCTGCACCGAGAGGCCGAACGCGATCGTCGTGATGTATCGGCCGAGTTGCTTGGGGTCGGCGTCGCCCGGCAGGTCGCCCTCGTCGACGGCGCGCCGGAAACGTTCCTCGACCTGCGCCTGGCGGCGTTGCGCCACTGGACCAGCGCCTCGTGCACGGCCCGGCTCTCGTCGTTCGACGGCAGCGCGCCCTGAACCGTCAGACATCCCCCGAAGTCTTCCGGAAGGGTCGAGGTGTGGGCCGCACCGCGCAGAATCGCCTTGGCGGCAGCTTGCGCGGTCGGCTCGGCCAGAGCACTGTCCAGGTAGCTGCCCGGACCCTCGACGTAGCGCTGCAACGAGCTGCTCCTTGTTGCCGAAGGCCGCGTACATGCTGGTGGTGATGCCGTCTTGGTGGACGTTCTTGAGTGCTTGTCGGCGCTCGTACTCAGCCGGGCTGAGTTGGACAAGGTCCTCACCGGGCCGATGACTTCCTGCTGATCTGGGCCCAGCGTCACGTGGAGGCCGGACTTTTCCGCACCGGCCCGCTGCGCCACGAGGAGTTCTCGATCCGGGACAGAGCGATCGACCCGCTCCTGATCGAACGTCTGGCCGATCTCGCCGAACGCTGCTTCGCGCGGGCCGGCCACAGCCGGTCGTCATGTGGGGCAAGACCACCAGCAACGACCGGCTGCTCCGGCACGACCTGTCGGCCGAGTTGCGCATCCGAGGTCTCGACGTCCCGCGGTTCCGGCCCAGCTCCGCCGGGGTAGACGCCGTGCTGACCGGTGGCCTGTTGCTCGCCACGGCCCGGGTGGGGCGGGCCCGGTCCGCCGACCGCACCCGCTCCTGCCGATCAACCGATGGTGTACGCGCCCGAGGGCGTGGAGCGTTCCCCTACGAGATGCGAGGGGGAAGTGCAAGAGTTTCGCCCGCCACATCGATTGCGACTTTGCCGCGCAGTGCATACGACTGCCTGTTCTCCAGGAGTTCGTGAGCCTCGCCCATTCGGGCGAGCGGAAGAGTCGCGCCGATGACCGGCTTCACGAGACTGCGCTCGACCAGCGTGGTGAGCGCGTCCAGCTTTCCTCGGTTCTGTCGTGTGAAGACGAAGTGATAGGCGGCGTTCCTGCCCCATGCCTCGATGAGGTTCTGCGGCTGCGCGATGTCGACGATGCTGACGACGCGTCCGGAGTCGGCGAGCGTCAGCGGGCTTCGTGTGAGCGTGTCGCCACCGATCGTGTCGAAGACGACATCGACCCCCTTGCCTCGCGTCATCTCGGCCACGGCATCGACGTAGTCCGCGGAGGTGTAATCGATCGCCGCATCCGCTCCGAGAGAGCACACGAACTCATGGTCGCCGGCTTTCGCGGTGGTGATCACTCGTGCGCCGATTGCCTTCGCGATCTGGATCGCGATCGTGCCGACACCGCCCGTGCCTCCATGGATGAGGATCGTCTCCCCCACGGTGAGCTGAGCTCGCGTCACCAGGGACTCCCAGACCGTTCCGCCGACAAGAGTCAGGCTCGCCGCCTCCAGGTGACTGAGGTTCTCCGGTTTGCGGCCGACGAGGTCGACGTCGGCGACATGCTGCTCGGCGTAGGAGCCGGGGCCGCCGAAGATCCGGGGCGTGTAGTACACCGCATCGCCGGCACGGAACTCGGTCACGTGGGATCCGACTTCCTCGATCACGCCGGAGATGTCGTATCCGATGATCGCCGGAAGCGGCACATGATCCACGTAGTCTCCGCGACGGATCTGATAGTCGAGCGGGTTGACGGCGGTCGCATGGACGCGCACCCGCACCTGGCGGGGTTCGACTTGCGGTACCGAGACGTCGCGCAGCTCGAAAGCATCGGCCCCACCGAAACGGGCGAGCACAACAGCCTTCATCAGATCAGTCATATCGGTGCTCCTCATCGTGGTTCTGGTGCGTGACGCAACGGCAAGGTCGGCATCCATCCAGTGAAAACGGTGTGGTTACCACATAGTCCAGCCGTCGGCCGGTGAACGGGAGGATGTCCCGACGTTCGTGGAACTTGATCAGCGGTCCGACAGTCAGGCAATGTTCTCGTTGTAGCAGTTCGGGCTGGGATTCTGCGCCATGGCATGCCGATCGAGAGCGGCGCGGAGTCTGGGCAGGTGCATGTGGCCGTTGATGCGACGGAACTGTTTGGTCGCCTCGGCCATGCCGACCGCGCACCAGCGCAGCGCCATCGTGCCGTCCTTCCAGTTCTTGACGTTGACGGCGTGGTCGCGGCAGATCGAGATCATCGACTCGATGGGGTTGGTCGAGCGCAGGGTACGCGCCAGCATCGGCGGCACGTCCAGCCGCAAGATCGTGAGGGTCTCGTTCATGCCCTCCCGTAGTGAGGCCGCGGCTCCGGGGTGGGTCTTGTCCAACTCGGCGGTCAGGGCGGTGAGTGTGGCCTCGGCGGCCAGCGGGGTGTCGGCGTGGTAGGCGTCTCGCATGCGTTTCTCGGCGGCGGCGCGAAGTTTCAGCGGTAGCCGGTCGCGGACGTTTCGGATTTTGTGAAGCTGGCAGCGCTGGATCACCGGATGGTCGAAGACGTCCAGCACCGCGCGGCACAGCGCTTTGGAGCCGTCCAGCACTACCAGAAGCGGCGTGGTGACATCGAGGCCGCGCTCACGCAGGCCGACGATGAGCTCGCGGGCCAAGGTGGCGTTCTCGGTGGAGCCCTCCACCAACGCGAGGGGGTGTTTGGTGCCGTCGATGCCGATCCCGAGCGCCACGATGCAGGTGTGCTCGCCGAAGTGCACGCCGTCCAGCATCAGCGCGGCCAGCTGCAGCTCGGGCAGATCGGCCGACATCATGTCCGAAAGGGCGCGTTCGGTGGCGGCGACGAACCGCCGTGAGATCGACGATTTGGAGGTGCCGGTGGCGGCCTGCTCGGAGTGATGTGGTAGTCGCTCGAGACCTACCATCAGGTAGGCCGCGAGGCGGGGACCGCCACATCAAGTTCTACGAGCTACGGGACAACCTCCGTGACCCGGTTCGCCCATCGCCGGATGGCGGCCCGGGCACTTTCCTTACTCACGAGTAGCCTGCTGAAATGCAGGCGTGCGTCTGGGCAACTGTCCCGCCGCGCTGGAGGCCGCGCGCAGAGCGGTCAGAACCGACGAGACGCTGAGCAGCAATCTGACGCTCCCGCCGCCGCCTCAAGGAGCTGAATCTTACCTGAACGGCCCTCCCGCACAGGCACTGGAGATTTCTACCGACGCGAACATTTCGCCGCGGGTGCGAATCTGACAGCGACGCGACGATCTCGGGGCCACCCCGATCACCCCTGGCGCCGACGCGTACGTCGGTGAGCTCACCGATCTGATCGCCGGCTCCCTGGCTGCCCCTGCTCGACGATCGGTCCTGAACCTGCGCGAGCTCGCTCGGCCGGGCAGTTGCACAACGGGCCGCCCGGAACCGTCGTAGTAGACACGGAAAGGCAACTTCGGCCCGGAGTCGTTGCGCGAGATCGACGCCCTGCCGACGCGGCGGTCGCGCTCGGCGACGCGTCCCAGCTCGACGTGCTGAGCCGAGCCGGCGCCCTCGCTCAACAGCACTGAGCCGGTGGCCCGAGGCGGACCCCGGCGGGGAACGCGCCCGATCCTCGGGAATGCCACGAACAGGGCGTTTGACTCTGTGCTGAGCACACGGTCTCTACTCGGTGGTGACGCATCTCCCCGCTCGAGGAGCCCACCGTGAATCCCGTCGAAACGCTCGTTCAGAACTTCCGCGACCTCGTAGCCGAGGTGCCCGAACTGGTCCAGCCGTTCATCGTCATGCTGGCCGGCGCGATCCCGTTCATCGAAGGCGAGGGCGCATCGCCGATCGGAGTGGTCGGTGGGATCCATCCCGTGGTGGCCGCGGTTGCCGCAGCCGCGGGCAACTTCCTCTGCGTACTCGTCGTCGTGCTGATCAGCTCGCGGGCCCGCGCCGCGGTCGCTCACGGACACCGGCCGAGCAGCCGCGAGGAGCGCCCCGAGTCCAAGGGGCGCCGGCGCTTCCGCCGTTACCTCGTGCGCTTCGGTGTGCCCGGAGCGAGCCTGCTCGGACCGCTGGCCGTGCCGACCCAGTTCACCGCGGCCATGCTCATCGCCTCGGGGACCTCGCGCTCCTGGGTGCTGCTGTGGCAGGCGATCGCGATCGTCTTTTGGACGACGTTGACCACCACCCTGGTCTGGGGTGTCGTCTCGTTCGTGGTGGCTTGACCTCCGGCTCCACCCTCCCCTGTCGACTGCATCGCGTTTCCCGGACTCGCGTCGCATTCCCCGTCGAAAGGATCACACGATGACACAGCGGCTCGGCCCGCCGACCCTGGCCGAAGACCTTCTGTTACTCCTGTTCCAGCCGCTCTCCGGGCCGGAGGGCACCGGAGTCGTCGCCGGCGAGGAAACGCTTCCCTACGTTCTCGCCGGAGCGGTGCTTGCGGATCTCAGCATCGGCCGGCACGTGCGAACCGTACCCGGATGGAGCGGGTCGACCCGGGTGGAAGCCGTCGCCGAGCGGCCACCGACGGACGACCTCCTGCGATCCACGTGGGACTACCTCGCCTCGAGGCCGCGAGGCGTCCAGGCGACGCTCGCCGTGATCGGACCGGCCCTGCGCCGCCCCTTGCTCGAACGTCTCATCGAGCGCAACGACATCCACCGATCAACCTGTGTCGAGACCGAAGCGCCCATAAGGGAGATGTTGACAGACGGCGAATCCGGGCGCAGGAGGAGCCTGCTTCGCAGCGTACGGGGCGTGCTGGTCGGCGAGGCGGAGCCGGAGCCCCGCCTCGCCGCGCTCGTGGCACTGCTGTCCGGAAGCGGGATGCTGCCGCAGTTCCATCCTGAGATCCCGCGGACCACCGCGACCATCGCCCGAGCCAAGCAACTCGAGCACGGCATCTGGGCAGCCGATGCCGCCGCCGACGCGATCGCCCGCAGCTTCGCCGCGACCATCGTCAACAACGTGATACTCGCGGCGGCCGTGCTGCCCAAGCGATGAACGAGCTACACCCCTCGCTCCGGACCAGTGCGGCGCGACCGCTCGCGGAGCCAGACGAAGGCGAGCACGGCCAGATTCATGACGGCCAGAATGATCAGCGAAGGGCCACCGCCGGCGCCCTCGGTGCGGTCGACGACCAAGGGCCGCCATCGGCCATGAGCACGTTGACAGTCGTCGTCACCAAGTTGTTCGCCACGTGGAACGCCATCGCGGCCTCGAGGTCCCGAGTGATCAATCCCATGACGGCCGTGCATGCCGAGAGGAGCACGTAACAGGCGAAGAGCCAGGGATCGCCCGCTGCGCGCAGGACGGCGAACATGAGGCTGGAGACCACCAGTCCGGTGATGAACGCCGGGCGCACCGCGCGCAACCACGACCCCGCGGCCGGGAGCACCGAGCCCCCGGAACATGATCTCCTCGCCGGCCGACTGAAAGCGACTTCCACCAGGCCATCCCGATGTGTGTACCGAAGGGACGGGCGTTGTCGAGGGAAGCGATGTTGGCGTCGGGTTCACGAAGCGTCGGTGCTTTTCGTTGCGGATCTCTGGCGTACGTGGCGGAAGGTGGCGCGCACCTCCGCAGCCAGCAGCTCGGGTTGTTCCCAGGCGGCGAAGTGTCCGCCCTTGGGCAGCTCGTTGTAGTGCACGAGGTTCGGGTAACGCTGCTCCACCCAGCGACGTGCGGCGAGATAGATGTCGCGGGGGAAGAGGCTGACGCCGACCGGCACCTCGACCTTCGGGTCGCGGTAGGTGCGGAAGCTCTCCCAGTAGATGCGAGCCGAGGAGGCGGCGGTGCCGGTCAGCCAGTACAACGTGATGTTGTCCAGCATCTCGTCGCGACTGAGCAGGTTTTCCGGATCGCCGTCGTGGTCCGTCCACTGCTCGTATTTCTCGTAGAGCCAGGCCGCCTGCCCCACCGGCGAGTCGGTGAGCGCGTACCCGATCGTCTGAGGGCTCTGGATCTGCTCGTGCTGATAGCCCGACTCGTGGGCCTGGAAGTCACGCCATCGTTGCAGGGCACGCTCCTCCTGCTCGTTCGTGGCTTCCTCGGTGCCGTAGGTGGGGAACATGTTGGAGTGGATGGCCCGGACGGCGGGCTCGCCGATGCCGCCCAGCGCGGTGGTGACCGCGTGCCCCCAGTCGCCGCCCTGCGCGCCGAAGCTGTCGTAGCCCAGCCGCCGCATCAGCTCGACCCAGGCGCACGCGATCCGCTCGGGTCCCCACCCGGTCTCGGTCGGCTTGCCGGACAGTCCGAAGCCGGGCATCGAGGGCAGGACCACGTGGAACGCGTCCCGGGGGTCGCCGCCGTGGGCCCGCGGGTCGGCCAGCATCGGTGCCACCTTCAGGAACTCGATGACCGAGCCGGGCCAGCCGTGGGTCATCACGAGCGGCATCGCCTCCGGTTCGGGCGACCGCAGGTGCAGGAAGTGGATGTCGAGTCCGTCGATGCGCGTCGTCGACGGGTTGAGCGCGTTCAGCCGGGCCTCGCAGGCCCGCCAGTCGTAGCCGTCCCGCCAGTAGTCGCACAGTGCCCGCAGCCTGCGCAGCGGCACGCCCTGGCTCCAGTCCTCCACCGGTTCGGGATCAGGCCATCGCGTACGGAAAAGCCGCTCGCGCAAATCGTCGAGCGCGGCCTCGGCGAAGGCAAAGGGCGATGGTCGAACGGCTTTGCTCTCGGCCTCGGCCAGATACGCCGCGAGATCGTCGTACCCGTAGTGGAGCGCAAGTTGCCGGGGTGTGTGACCGGTGTGCGAGGTGAGGTCGAGGCGGGCGCCCGCCTCGACCAGGGCTTGTGCTGCCTCCCGGTGCCCGTGCCACACCGCGTCGTGCAAGGCGGTAAAGCCGTTGTAGGCACCCTGGGCATCGATCTCGAGCGTCGGCGTACCGCTGGGGCCGCGCGTCGTCAGCGCCCGGATGACGTCGGCGTGCCCGGCGAAGGCGGCCTCATGGCCCGGCGTCGCGCCCATCAGCCCGTTGAGCCGGCGCGGATCCGCACCGGCCTCGCGCAGCACGCGGACGATGCCGGTGTGCCCGTCGCGAGAGGCGATCCCGAGCGGCGTGTAGTCGTCGTCATGATCGCCGACGGCCGGCAGTCGCTCGTCGAGGGCCGCACCGGCCCCGATGAGCCGTCTCACCGCAGTGAGGTCGCCGACCTGTACCGCCGCCGTCAGCGCCAGCGACCGGATCCGGTCGGCGTCGGCCGCCATCCGCGCGTGCAGGAGACCGGCGATGACCTCGGAGCCGTCGCGCAACGCCAGGTCGAGCGCCGTCTCCTGCCAGTGGTTGCGCACAGAGGTACGGGCTCCGCGGGCCAGCAGCAGCCGGACCGCCGCCTCGTGCTTGTACTGCACCGCGTCCATCAGCGGCGTGTGACCGAGCCGGGGCGACTGCTGGTCGACGAAGGCGCCATGGTCGAGGAGCAGGCCGATGACGCCGTCGTCACCGGCCTGCGCCGCCTTGTGCAACGCCGTGGCGCCCATGCGCGGCTCGACCATCAACACATCCGCGCCGGCCTCCAGCAGCCGCTCCACCAGGCGTGATCGACCGAGCCCGGAGGCGACCATCAGTGGTGTGAGGCCACCGGCGCCGCGGCGGTGCGGGTCCGCGCCCGACTCGAGCAGTTCCACCACCGCCGCCACGTCGTTGGAACGGATCGCAGCTTCCAGTGTCATACCGGCTCCTTCCATGAACGTCTCCCCGTATGCGACACCCTGTTCCAGGAACCGGGTCAAGCGGCCGGCCCGCCGCGCCCGTCGGGCGCTCTCGCCTTGAATGTATTCCTGAAACACAGGTGGCACTGGGAGGCTTCTGCGGCACGACAGGGAAAGATCACATGATCGTGGAGTTTCTGCACCCGGACGGATCGCTTCGGCAGGTCCGACTACTCGCCGGTCGCTGTCGCGACCGGATCCCGGCTGATCCTGCCGGCTCCCCGGACTCCAAGCCCGCCGCACCGGATCTGGCCGGTTAGGTCGCTGCCGCGCTGCACAACATCGTCATCGGTGTCCGAAGCGCGGGAGGAGACGTCGGCGACCTGGTGCGACCAACCTTCTACGTCGTCGACTGGGTGCCGGAAAAGTGGGATGAGGTGCTCGCCGGCATCACCGGGGCGCAGGAGGATGACGGTCTGCCCGCTGCGACTCCCAGTGGGCGAACCGCTCGCGGTAGAGCCCGGCCATGCGCTGGGTGTGCGAGGTGGGCCAGAGAGTGTTGTTGGCAAAAAGCCGTCACCGTAGAAGGCGGCCTATTCGGCGATCTCCGGGCTGCGGATGGAGCCATGCCGGACGAACGGCGGAACACCGTCGAGGGGGCGCGGCGTCGAGGTGAACGACTGCAGCGGCGTACGGAACTTGCCGGACCAGTCGACGGTGTCCTCCCGCCACAGCCGGCGCAGGAGCGCGTAATTCTCGATCGCCGGGGGATGCCGGCCCGGATGTCCTTGCCGAACCAGGGGTGGACCGGCCCGGTGTTGCCGCGGCCCATCATGAGGTCGACGCGGCCGCCGGACAGGTGCTGCGGCATCGCGTAGTCCTCGGCGATCTTCACCGGATCGTTGGTGGTGATCAGCGTGGTGGCCGTGCTCAACAGCAGTTTCTCGGTCCGGGCGGCGATCCGGCCGAGCATCGTGGTCGGCGAGGACGGCACGAAGGGCACGTTGTGATGCTCGCCGGTGGTGAACACATCGAGGCCCACCTCCTCGGCCTTCAGCGCGATGGTCACCATGGCCTGGATGCGCTCGTGCTCGGTCGGGGTCCGGCCCGTCGTGGGGTCCGGAGTGACGTCACCCACGGTGAAAATGCCGAACTGCATCACGAGTCTCCTTCGAACCGGGTCGCCTCATTTGTCGACCGGCCGGAGCCGGTGGGCTTCGGCGCGACGACTCCGGCCAGCGGGACTGCGCCGATGCCGGCGGTGTTCCCCCGTCAGAAACCGTGTGCCGGCCACACAGTCAACGTCATCGCACAGCCGTGTCCCAAGGACCCTGGTGGAGCCCCCGCTGGAGTCGAGTAGCACCGGGTGCCGGCAGCCGACAAACGCCGGATCGGTCGCGGCATTGTCGCGATCATCCTCCTGCCGCGTACCTTTCGTGGGCAGGCCTGTCAGCAGGCGAGTGACCGAGAAGGAGATCGACGTGGCTTGGAGCACGAGCGAGCTCGCGACACTCGCGGGCACCACGGTGAACACGATCCGGCACTACCATCGTCTGGGCCTGCTCGAGGAGCCCGATCGCCGCCACAACGGCTACAAGCAGTACGAAACACTAGATCTCGTACGCTTGCTGCGCATCCGCCGGCTGGCCGAGCTGGGCGTGCCCCTGTCCCGGATCAAAGAGCTGAGCACGGGCTCCCCCGAGGCGCTGCACCAGGTCGACGTCGACCACGCGGCCGCCATCGAACGGCTGGAGAAGGCCCGGCAGGGCATCGCGGCCATTCTGAGCGAGAACGCGCCGCCCGACACGCCGCCGGGCTTCGAGCCTGTCGCCGGCCGCCTGTCCGAGGCCGACCGCTCGCTCATCCACATATACACGCAGGTCTTCGACGACCAGGCCTTGGCCGACGTGCGGCAAGCGGTGGAGAACGACAACGACGACGCCGTCAGCGCCGACTTCGACGCGCTGCCCGCCGACGCCGACGAGGCGACGCGGCAGAACCTCGCCGAGAAGTACGCACCGTCCCTGGTCCGTACCCTTCGTAACTATCCCTGGATGGACAACGACGCGATGGCCCACGTGTCGAAGGGGAAGTCCGTCACGCGGCAGACGTTCATCGACGCGTTGCGGGAACTCCACAACGAGGCCCAGCTCGACGTCATCCACCGCGCCAAAGAGCTGGCCCGCCGGCAGTTGCGGGCGGAAGGCTGACCCGCCGTCAGTCCGCCACCGCGTCCAGCCACCGGTTGTACCGCAGGCGCAGGGCACGCTCGGTGCTGCCCACCGTCGCGCTGATCACGAGCGCGATGTTGAGCCAGGCCGGCGCGTCGATCGGCGACTCGAAGACACCGAACCGCTCGGCCAGCGGCGGGAACCGGGAGATCGACTCGACGGTCTGCGGAAGGCCGAGGATCAGCGGCACGAGGATCAGGACGAGGGAGATCACGCCGATCCAGCGGCTGAGCAACGGACGCTCGCGGTCGAGCCGGGCGCGGCGCCCCTCGGCCGAGCGCGGATCCGGCACGAGCTGCTGCTCGGTCCCGTCGTCGGCGACGAAGTGGCACCGCCGGAGGCCGAAGGGCGACGTCTCCACCTCGATCGCGCCGCCCTCGATCGGGAAGACGGCAGGGAGCCTCGCCCGCTCGAAGTGCCGGCCGTCGCGATACAGGTGGGCTTCGGTGTCGAGGTTCTCGTTGCTCTTCATGTGGTTCACATCGACCGCGTATTCCGCCGGCCGGCCCGCGCCGGCGTCCGCGGGAAGATAGAACAGGGACCGGGACAGAGGCTGCCACCAACGGAATCGCTTCAGCGCGTGCCCGTCCCCGAGTTTGAGGCGCTGGATGGCTCGGCGTCGCCGCCATTCGTCGAACACCCGGTCATCAAAAACTATGTTCCAGGGACACAGTCAAGCATGACCGACCCCTGCGCGTACGCACCGACGCGCAAGGTGGCACCGGGTCAAGGGCGGTTGCGGACTTCTCGAGCGGGCGTCATCCGCTGCCGGTCAGTAATGCCAGCAGCGCCCGCTGCTGCGGCGGGCCGAGGTCGAGCTCCGTCTCGCCGTGAAAACCCCGCACCGGGCCGAGCACCAGAAAGCGCAGTCCGAGCGGAACCTGCGGCTCCGGTGTCATCGTCGGCCTCAGCGGCTCCAAGAGCCCCCGCCCCGTTCGGCCTCCGCGAGGATCCCGGCCAGCTCCGCCGGGCGGGACAGGAAGGCGGAGTGGGAGCTGTCCAGCGTTACCACCCCCGTCGCCGCGACGGAAGCGGCGTCGATGACCCGCACCAGGCGGCGCTGCAGGACCTCCGGGATCGCGTTGTCCTTGGCACAAACGATGTACGAGTGTGGGACCGCGCCGAAGCGCTCCCGGGTCACCGTCACCTTCTCGGCGGCGAACTGCGCGGGCGCGTCGTTGCTGAGCAAGGCGATGGCCGCCTCGGCCGTCGACACGTCGACGTCGCCGTAGAACAGTTCCCGGATCTCATCCCGGAGGGCAGGGTTCGCCGGGTCGAGACGCAGCGCGCCGACCACCGCGGGGTCGGCGACCAGCACCCGGTCAAAGGAGTGGTAACTCGCGGCGAGTTCGGCCACGGACGCGGTGACAGGGACGTACGCGCTGAGATAGACGAGGTGGGCGAACAACTCGGGAGCGAGCTCGGCGGCGGCGGTCGCGATCACGCCACCGAGGCTGTGCGCGACGACGACGCAGGGCTCGCCGTTCCCGGCCAGCCGGATCCGGTCGACGAGCGCCTCGGCGGCATCGCGCACGCTGACGCCGGCGACCGGCGAGAGCTCGGTGGCCAGCGCCGCCGGATCGAAGGGCCGCGCCGAGCGGGCGAACGGCGGCCGGCCGTTCAAGCCGTGCCCCGCGAGGTCCACCCCGACCGACGGTATGCCACGAGCGGCCAGGTGGGGCGTGACCGACGCCCAGCACCAACTGCCGTGCCACGCGCCGTGAACGAGAATCATCGGTCGCATGCTGCCCACCCTGAGTTCGTCATCAACACAACACCGCCTTTCCGCCGGCTCAGACCGAACATTCCGGCATCGGCTCCGGCAGCTTGAGATCGATCAGATAGTCGGCGGCGATCTTGTCGACACACGTGTTGGCCCCGCTGGAGACAACCGTGTGCCCCTCACCCTTCACGGTCAGCAAAGCGCTGCCGAGGGTCTCGGCGAGTTTGACGCCGCCTGCGTGCGGGGTCGTCGGGTCACCGGTGATCGAGATGACAAGCGTCTTCGGAAGGCCTTGAATGTTCTGGGCGTACGGAATGCCGAGAGTCGGCGGCGCCGACCAGAACTCGCATCCGTCCCGGGCGCCCCGCCCGACGTCGCCGCCCGGGCTCCATGCCGCCCGCCGGCACCTCGACCGGTCCGTAGTGGTCGGCGAAGCACCAGGCGCCGATCAGTGTCCGAGCCCGCTGGGGAATCGTGCGCCGCACCTGCAAGGCCCGCGGTCCGCCCAGGGGCACGTCGCGGGCCGAGAGCACCTCGACCCCGGTGGTGTTTCCGACCTGTGTCATGGACCGCATCACTTCCGAGGCCGCTTCTGGATTGCTCACTTGGATCACTCCACGATCGGGTTGTGCACGGCTGCCTGGGTCAGAAGTCGGAGCTCGGCGGCCTGGACGTTGGCGCCGAAGGCGGCGGTGCCCGGCTCGAGTCGGACACCCTCGGCGAGAGGTCCGATAGGCACGGGGTCGAAGCCCAGGTCATCGACGAGCGCCGCGACCTCGGTAACGTCTGCCTCGCTGTCACCGGCGACCGCGATCGCCTTGCGGCCCGGTGCCCCGGCGGGCCGGCCCTCGTCCTCCAGGTCGTGGTACCCCATGTGGTTGAAGGCCTTGACGACGCGTGCACCGTCGAGGAAACGCTGCACCTCCTCGCTGGAGGAGACGCCGGGCGCGAGGAACCGCTCGCGGGGCCCGTCGACCTCCCACCAGTGGTTCATGGTGTCGATGACGAGCTTGTGGCGCAGCTCGTCGGTCGGGAGCGCGCGATACTTGCTGAGCGGGAGGGCGAGAATCACGACGTCGGCGTCCCGTACGGCTTCGACGGACCAGACGGCGGTGGCGCCGGGCGTCAGGACATCGATGGTGAGGGCGATCTTCGCGGGGTCCCCCGACCCCGCGACGAGTACTCGATACCCGGCGGCGAGAGCGAGGCGGGCCAGGACCGTGCCCACCTTGCCGGCCCCGAGGACGCCGATGGTGCGTACGGCCGTGCGCACCGTCATCGGGCCACCTCCAGCGTGCTGGGCTCCTCGGCGAGCAGCTCGCGCACCATTGGGATCACCTTGGTGCCGTACAGTTCGACGGCGCGCAGACGGTCGCTGGCCGAGACGGAGCCGGCGGCGGAGTAGATCAGGTCGAAGCGCCCGACGTCGAGCGTGCGGATGGCACGGGCCATCCTGCGCGCGACGGTCTCGGGCGAACCGACGTAGAGGGAGCCGTGCTCGACGTCGGCCTCGAACTCCTCACGCCGCACAGGGGGCCAGCCGCGCAGGGCGCCGATGCGGTCGCGTACCTCCTTGTAGCCAGGCCAGAAAAGTCGCTTGGCCTCCTCGTCGGTCTGGGCAACGAAGCCGGGCGAGTGCATCCCGACCGGGTAGGCGGTGGTCTCCAGCTGTTCCGTGGCGCGCCGGTACAGGTCGACGTACGGGGCGAACCGGTCGGGCGCGCCGCCGATGATCGCGAGCATGAGCCGGAACCCGTACCGCGCGGTCCGGATGACGGACTGGGGCGACCCGCCCACACCGACCCAGGTCGTCAGCCGCCCGGACTCCGTCTTGGGGAACACGTCGGCGTCCTTGAGCGCAGCGCGCGTGGTGCCCTCCCACGTGACCGGTCCCTCGTCCAGCAGCTTGTGGAACAGGTCGATCTTCTCCTCGAAGAGGATCTCGTAGTCAGCCAGGTCATACCCGAACAGCGGGAACGACTCGGTGAACGACCCGCGGCCCAGGATCACCTCGGCGCGCCCGTTCGAGAGCGCGTCGACCGTGGCGAAACGCTGGAAGACGCGCACCGGGTCGTCGGAGGACAGGACTGTCACACCCGAGGCGAGGAGGATGCGCTCGGTCCTGGTGGCGATGCCGGCCAGCACCGTCTCGGGAGTGGAGATCGAGTACTCGGGGCGGTGGTGCTCACCGAGGGCGATGACATCCACGCCGACCTGGTCGGCGAGCACCGCCTCGTCCACGACAGCGCGGATCGCCTGACCATGGGAGACGACATTTCCCTGATCGTCGCGAGGTAGGTCGCCGAAGCTGTCGATACCGAACTGGACGGCGGTGCTGTCGGTCATGGGTTCGCTCCTTGCGGGATCCGGGTCTCACCGTGATTGGGATTGACGTGTCAATCCTGTAACGTGCAGAGTTGACGCGTCAATTCCCGGAGGTGCCATGGCGCAGAAGAAGCGCCGCGCGATGCCCACGCGCGAGGAGCTGCGCATCTGGCGCAATTACATCGAGACCGCCGAAACATTGCGCACCCTCCTGGAGGGACGGCTCCAGAGCAAGTCATCCTTGTCCTCCGCTGACTATCGAGTGCTGCTCGCACTGAGCGAGGCGGATCGGAGGACGATGCGTTCCTCCGAACTGGCCCAACTGATCGGCTGGCAACGCAGCCGCCTGTCACACCACCTGGGGCGGATGGAGAAGCGCGGGCTCGTACGCCGAGCCCCGTGCCCCGACGACGTCCACGGCATCGACGTGCGGCTGACCGACTTCGGAGCGGAGTCGTTCCGGCACGGCTCGGTGCCGCACCTGCGTGACGTGCGCGAGCTCTTCGTCGACGCGCTCTCCCCGGAACAGCTGGTGAAGGTCGACGAGTTCACTGAGGCGCTACGCCGACACCTCGACCTCGAGCCGCAGCGCGTGCATCAGGAGAAGAAAACTCCATGACCATGCAGATGGTCGGCAAGACCTGCAGATTCGACAGGGGGTGGCTGAAGGTGAGATTCACCTTCGACTCGCCGTCGCAGGGCAGCTTCGTCGTGGAGGAGGGCGGGGTCATACCGAACGGCCACACCGAGACCGTCGCGCTCGATCTGAAGGAGATGCGCGACGACGTCCACCTGAACTCGTGGACCGAGGCGAGCGGCGCGACGGTGACTCACGTGGAGAACTTCGCGAACGCGACGGTGTACTCCAAATACGTCACTTCCCAAAACGAGAGGACCACAGCAATGAACGATCAGAACCAGCAAGAAGTGACCATCCGCGACAACCCCGACAAGGGTCGCTTCGACGTCCTCGTCGAGGACACCCACGCCGGGTTCTCCATGTACAAGGACTTCGGAGAGATGCAGCGCATCTTCTACCACACGGTGGTCTTCGATGAATTCGAAGGCCGCGGTCTCGCCGGCACCCTCACTCGCACCGCACTGAGCACCAGCGCCCAAGCCGGATATCGCATCGTGGCGGTCTGTCCCTACGTCAAGAAGTGGCTCTCCACGCACCACGACTTCGACGAGGTCACCGACCCCGTGGGCCGGGAGCACCTCCGCGCTTTGCGCTGAACCGTGCACGAGCGCGCACCAGAGCCATCCGCCACGACGCCTCTCGCGCTTGCGACAGGAAGGACCCCGCGACGATGCCCGTACCCCCGGCGTCGGACGAGCAGGTTCCGCCTCATCCCGATGGCGGCCCGCGACCCCCACGAACCGGGCCGGTCGGCCAGCATGCTCGAGCTGTTCTTCGACCTCGTCTTCGTCGTCGCAGTGAGCATCGCTGCCGTACAGCTGCACCACGCCCTGACCGAGGGGCACGTGCTCGACGGCCTGGTCACCTACGGTCTGGTGTTCTTCGGGATCTGGTGGGCCTGGATGAACTTCACCTGGTTCGCCACGTCCTTCGACACCGACGACTGGCTCTACCGGGTGCCGACCATCGTCCCGATGGTCGGCGTGCTCGTGCTCGCCGCCGACGCGCTGAGCGACGAACGCTCACCACTGACCGACCGCGAGCTCGACGTACTGCGCGCCGGCCGGCACGGCGAGACCATCGGACAGATCGCCCGCCCCCTGTCCCTCGCCCCCGGTACCGTCCGCAACCACATCTCCACTGTGCTGGGCAAGCTCGCCGTCGACACCCGCCGGCAGGCCGTACTTCTCGCGGAAGAGCGCGGCTGGATCTGCTCCGCCAGCCACGCGGCGGGGTCCACACTGTTGTTCACGGCCATCGCTCTGTGCTCCTTCGATCTTGGTTTAGCAACCTGAAGGATCACGCGACGGCCGTCCTCATTTCACGGCGCCACGCCTGCCACCTGGGAAAACTCGCACACCACCTCCGTGGACGCAACCGCATCCGCTGTGCTATCGTGCCCGCGAGGACCGATAGGAACACAGTGTCGAGAACTCTCCTGTGAACTTGACTCGACGATGGGATCACGTCAAATCCCGTGGACCCGCATCGAGATCATCGCGTGGACCTCCAGGCGTCGGCCACGACATGCATCCGTGTCCGATGTGATCCAGGAAGGGACAGTCATGGCCTGGAGCACCCGAGAACTCGCCGAGCTCGCCGGCACCACGGTGAACACCATCCGGCACTACCACCGGCTCGGCCTGCTCGAGGACCCGGAGCGCCGGTACAACGGATACAAGCAGTACGGCGTACCGCATCTTGTCTGCCTGCTGCGCATCCGCCGCCTTGTGGAGCTCGGGGTGCCACTGTCCGAGATCGGCGTGGCGAAGTCGAACGGGGACGTTCCCCTGGAGGTGTTGCGCCAGGTCGACGCCCAGCTCGCAGCCGAGATGGAGCGCCTGCGCAGGGCCCGCTCCGACATCGCCGTCATTCTGCGCGATGGCGTGCCGGCTGACACCCCGGCGGGCTTCGAGTCCGCCGCTGGGCACCTGTCCGCGGCCGACACCTCCCTCATCCACATCTACACCCGGCTGTATGACGACGACACTCTGAAAGACCTGCAGCGCATGACGGAAACCGACACCGATCCCGTCAACGCGGAGGTGGACGCCCTTCCTCCGGACGCGGACGAGGCCACCCGGCAGAGCCTCGCCGAGAGACTTGCACCGCTCATCGCCCAGACCCTCATCGACTATCCGTGGCTGAACAACCCTGCCGAGCGCCTGTCCAAGAGTGAGCACGCCACTCAGCAGACGTTCGTCGACGCCGTAACCGCGCTCTACAACACCGCACAGATCGACGTGCTCACCCGGGCCAGCATCCTCGCGCACCAGCAATTGGGCCTCGCACAGGCGGCCGAGGACGACACAAATCCCGCTTGACTCCTCCCGTCGGGCCTGCGCCCGCCCGCGAGCTCGCCGACCACAGCGCTGCCACAGCGGCGGCCGCGCAGCCGCCGTTGACCACCGGAGAGCGATCGCAACACTGGCGACTGGCACGCTGGAGCGGACGGCCGGCCCTGGCGTCGCCGTTTCTCCGATCAGCGAACCGACAACTCACCGATAGTGCAGCCGCCGGATCGAGTGCGACGTCCGTGATCGGTGTTCGGGTCACTATTTGTCGCGCGGCGGGTTGGAGTCGTCTTCCGGAGCGATAGTGTCCGAGCCGCGGCCGTGCCGTGCCCCGGCGAGCACCCCTGTCACCAGAAGGGCGGCCAGGCGGGCGGCGTCGTAGTGGGGGTCGTTGCCGCCGCCGATGCAGAGGTTGCCGATGCCGCGCATGAGCATGTACCCGGACACTCGCCCGGTGGCCTCCGGTTCGAGTGCGGCGTCAAGCAGGGCGTCGCAGACCGGGACGAGCCGGTCGACGAAGTACTGATGCAGGGTATTCACGCCCTCCTTGTCGGACCCGAGAGCGCCGGCGAGCCCGTGCTTGGTCACGAGGAAGTCGACGAAGCCGGCCGCCCATCGCTGGAGGGCGACCCCGGGGTCGCCGGACTCGCGCAGGAGTGAAGGGCCTGCTTCCGCCAGCGCTTCCACTTGGTGCTGATACACCGCCGCCACCAATGCGGGACGCGTGGGGAAGTGCCGGTAGATCGTCCCCATGCCCACCCCCGCACGTTCGGCGATCAGCCGCACAGGCGCGTCCACGCCGTCCGTCACGAAAACAGCGGCGGCGACCTCCAACAGGGTCTGTTCGTTGCGCCTGGCATCGACGCGCTTCGCGCGGGGTGTCGAGCCGGCGGGACCGGGAGTCGTCATGGGAACCTCCGTCGAGACTTGCGAAATGGAACGCCGCTCCGTATCGTTTCGGAACGGCGCTCCGCTTAAATTGTCCTCGGCGGGGGCCCCGAACGCAAAGGACGAGTGATCTCCCATGAGTGGTACTCCCGCAACGGCCGACACCCCGATCGTCCATATGCTCGACGCCGTCGTCGGCCCCGGTGACCCAGTCGTCTCGGTCGCCCCGGTGCGTCTCGACGCGCCAGGGCGAGCGCTCCCCCTCGACGTGCGCGTCTCTGCCCCCGTGACCGGGCAGCACCTGCCGGTGCTGCTGTTCTCGCACGGCAACGGGTGGTCGCTCGACGGATACGCACCCCTGACGGCCTTCTGGGCATCTCGTGGGTTCGTCGTCGTCCAGCCGACGCACCTGGACTCCCGTCGCGACGGCATCGGGTTCGACGACCCCGGGTTCGGCCACGTCTGGACCGAGCGGCATGCCGACCTCGTGCGAGCCATGGACCAGCTCGAGGCGATCGAACGTGCGGTGCCAGGCCTTGCCGGGCGGGTCGATCGGGACCGGGTCGTCGCGGCCGGACACTCCTGGGGCGCCCAGACCGTGCAGATGCTGCTCGGCGCCCGCGTCCTCGACAGCACGGGCAAGGCCGGCCAGGACTACGCGGACCGGCGCGTGCAGGCCGGCGTGCTGCTGGCCGCGACCGGGATCGGGGGCGAAGAGCTGCACCCGTTCGCCCAGGAGCACTTCCCGTTCATGAACCCATCGTTCACCGAGCTGACCACGCCCACGCTCGTGGTGGCCGGCGACCACGACCAGTCGAAGATGTCCAGCCGCGGCCCGGACTGGTTCACAGACGCCTACGCCCACAGCCCGGGCGCCACCGACCTGCTGACCCTGTTCGGCGCCGAGCACTCCCTGGGCGGCATCCCGAGCTGGGAAGCCGCCGAGACCACCGACGAGAACCCGGAGCGCGTCGCGGTCCTGCAGCGACTGACCACCGCCTACCTGCGCAGCGCGCTGGACCCGGCCGGTACCGGATGGGCGAAGGCCACCGCAGCGCTGGCTGAGACCGGTGCGGCACTCGGCCGCATCGACAGCAAGTAGCCCCGGGCACGTAGTCCCCAGCGCGATTAGTCCGACCGGGTCGTCAGCGACTGACCTGAGCCGCATCATCCCTCGCGCGCTGCGGCGCCGTTCCCCGAGGCGGATGCGCGCGGATGGCGGTAATGCGCATATGTTCGAGGATGATCAGAGTCCGCCCCGCAGCGGTGAGCCCTACCCGACGGCTGGAGCGCACGAACAACGGCGTGCCGAGAATCTCCTCGAGCTTACGGATCTGATGGCTCAGGGACGGCTGGGAGATGTAGAGCCGCATGGCCGCGCGGCCGAAGCGCAGCTCCTCGGCCACGGCCAGGAAGTAGCGCAGGAGGCGCGGGCCGATATCGATGGACAGATCCTATCGTCGGGCGTCGGGACAAGTCTTGGACGCCCGCCATAGCGTCGGGTCACGCCACGGGAGGGACTCCGCCCCACTCCGCCGACGCCGGTCCGGCATGCCCGGAACCGGTCCCGGTCGGCGTGACCGGACGGCCTCCCGCACAGCCTGGCAGCTCTGAGCCTGCCCTTTCCTCTTGGCGATCGACCCCATCACACAGAAGGAATCATCGTGACGGTACCCCAAAGGTCGGACTCGACGCACTGCTCACCCCCGAGGAGAGCGTCCTGGTGCTCATCGACCACCAGCCCTTCCAGGTCGCCAACCTCCACAGCCACGAACCGACGCTCGTCATCAACAACACCGTCGGCCTGGCCAAGTTCGCCAAGGTGTTCGGCGTGCCGACCATCCTGACCACCGTCATCGAGGAGCGGGGTGGCCACCTGATCCAGGCGATCCAGGACGTCTTCCCTGACCAGAAGCCGATCAACCGCACCTCCATCAACACCTGGGTGGACCGTCGGGTGGTCGAGGCCGTGGAGGAGACCGGGCGCAAGAAGCTGATCATCGCGGGGTTGTGGACGGAGATCTGCGTCGCCATGCCCGCCATTAACGCGCTCGCCGACGGGTATGACGTCTTCGTCGTCACGGACGCCAGCGGCGGGGGCAGCGCCGAGGCGCACGACATGGCGGTGCGCCGTATGGAGCGCGCGGGCGTCGTCCCGGTCACCTGGCTGGTCGTGTCCAGCGAGTGGCAGTGCGACTGGGCACGCGAGGAGACGGCCAACCAGCTCGGGCCGATCCTCTTCGAGCACGGCGGCGCCACCGGCGTCGCGCTCGCGTGGGAACTGTAGCTGCTGGCCACGCCAACCACCGACGGTGCCGGCACGTAGTCCGGTCTGTCGCTGAGCTGGAGGCGGTTCCGGCGCTCGTGGCGCGCCAGGCCGCCTCCAGTCTCAGACTTGACCCGGTCCCAAGGACACGGTTTCAACTGGGAAAGTGCCGAGATGCCTCGGCATCGCAGCCAGTACTCACAACGACGAAAGGTGGGCGTGTCACCATCCTCGCGGATATTGGCAGTGCCGCCCCCGGGATGTGTGGATCGAGCGCGCGACGCTGAGCGGGACTGGCCTCGGAGCGTGTCCTCCGCCTCAGATGCAACTGGCTCCTCGACGGCATCGGCGTCTGACGACTCACGCCATACCGACCTCGCGTCCACCCGTTAAGAACGTCTACCCATTAAGAACAGAGAGAACATGATGGAACACCCCATCACGTCTGTCGAGTACCACCGTGGGCTCGTGAGCGACAAACGCCGTATCGGGCGAGGCATCCTCGCCATCGCCCTCCTCCTCGGGGGCATGCAGATCTTCGTCTTTGCGCTCGCCATCATCGCCACCCTCATCGATTCGGCGATCGGCACCGAGGCCAGGGAGGGGTACACCCCGCTCGTCAACGCCGCGGGGGCGTTGTCCGTAGCCCTCCTGATCCCGTGGAGCATGCTGATCCAGCGCTGGCTCTACGGCGTGCGCGGCGGGTCGCTGTCCTCGGTGCTGTCGCACTTCCGCTTCGACGTCTTCGGCCGCGCCCTCGTGGTCCTCCTTCCGGTGATTGTCGTGTTCCAGATCGTGTATTACTGGACGCCGTTGCCGCAGACGACCTGGGCATGGCACGACACCCTGCTTCTCGCCGCCACCGCACTCGTCCTGACGCCGTTCCAGGCCGCGGGCGAGGAGTACGGCTTCCGCGGTCTCATCTTCCGCGTCGTGGGCAGCTGGACGCGCAATGCCCGCCTCGGGCTCGTGCTCGCCATCATCATCTCGAGCGTGCTCTTCGCATTGGTCCACTTCTCCACGAGCGGGTTGCTGAACCTCTGGTACATCGTCTTCGCGGTCGGCACCGCGTGGATCACCTGGCGTACCGGCGGGCTCGAGATCGCCGTCGTGCTCCATGCGGTGTACAACGCTACGCAGTTCGTCATCGACGCCGCGCTCCAGGTGGACCCGACCGTGGCTACCGACCGCTCCGCCGGCGCGATCGACCTGAGCGTCCTCATCCCTGTTCCGCTCGTCATTGGCACCGTCATCGTCGTGGCGATCCGTGCTCGACGCCCAGGGACGGTTCTGACGCCGAGGGCGGCAGGGGCTCCTGCGCAGACCTCGACTGTCTAGAGATTCCCGGATGCTCCGGGGGTCGCGGTAGTGAGCGGCTCAGTATTTCCTGCGGCCACACCGTTGACCGTTTGTGTTTGCCTCTACGGCAGATTTTCTACTCAAGAGCGGATCAATCGACCCCTCCTCAAGAAAGGTTGTTCATCGTGCGCACACCAGAGCCCTGTGGGCCCCAGAGCGCGGATCCCCGACCCGACCCCGCGGCACCCATCAGCCAGGCTGCAGCGGGGCAGGCACCAGTCGTCACGGGCTGCGACAGCGGATCGCGCTGGTCGGGAGCCGAACAGTGACGGGGCCCGCAGAGCAGGGCTACACCGCTCCTCTTCACGCCGGCGACGCAGCCGTCGCACTGCCTGGGACACTGCCCGAACGTCCGTTCGGCGTCCACTTCCGGATGGCGCGCTGGAAGTCCCTGGTCGTCCTGATCGCGATACCGGCGATGCTGCTCCTGGTCCAGATCATCGTGTTCCAACCGGTCGTCCTGATCGAAGGCCCGGCAGACCCGAACAAGCCTGCACTCACACCGCTCACGATCGTCGCCACGGGCCTCAGCACCGCCATCACCGCGTTGCTCGCGACGATACTGGTCTCGAAGATGGCGAAGGTGCCGTGGCGGGCGGTGTTCCGTCACACCCGCACCTTCGACCGGCGCCGCGCCGGGGTCTATCTCCTCGGATCTGCGGGCCTGGTCGGTCTTACAACCATCGTGACGGCACTCATCGAGCCGGGGTCTACCGGGATGGGGGAATTCAAGATCGGGGCATCCACCGTCGCCATCCTCATCGCCACTCTTCTCGCCATCCCTCTGCAGTCGGCAGGTGAGGAGATAGCCTTCCGAGGAGCGGCCATCCCCGCCGCCGGCGCCTGGTTCCGTAGCGTCCGTCTCGCCATGGCGTTCGGCATTATGGTCTCCGGAGCGCTCTTCGCAGTGGTCCACGTGTCCCTGGACCCGTGGCTCGTCAGCTATCTGTTCGTCTTCTCTGCGTGCACAGCGCTCATGGGCCTGATCAGCGGCGGGCTGGAAGCCGCGATGGCATTCCACGTCTCCAATAACGTTCTCGCAGGCATCGTGAATGGCCTCTTCGCAGGCGGCGGCCCGTCGGTGATCGACCGTGCCGTCGGCTCCGGGCCCGGCGCCTCCATCATCATCCTCATGGTGATGAACGTCCTGGTCGTCGTCATGGTCTGGCTCGTGGAGCGCGCCAAGCGCTCGAACTCGACGGCGCCGACGGCGCCTGGGAACCGCTGAGAGCACTCGAGCTCCGGTCGCGCGTCCCGTACCGGGGCCGCGCGGGCGGCACCCGCGTTCACGAGGCCCCAGAAGTCATACGGAGAAGTACTTGGCCTCCGGGTGGTTGATCGCGCAAGTAAACGGCTATTTTTCTGCCGACAAGGTGCCCCTCTTGTGGTCCGGCGGAGAGAGGCATTGGGCATCGGCTCGCTACAGCAAAGTGGTGGAGGGTGCGGAATCTGCGTGATCGCCATCCGTGCGTTGGGTTCGAGTCTCGCCTTCGTTCTGGTGGCTACAGGCCGACGCCTCGCATGGCGTTGTCGCGCCAGCGGTCGACGGCGCGGATGTAGCGCAGCACGACCGGGGAGGCCGGAGCCCAGCGGCCATGCTTGGCGATGACGGAGACGGGGACGCCCGCGGCGTAGGCGACGGTGGCGCCGCCGGCGCGCAGGCTGTGCGCGGTGAAGGTGTCCGCGCCGGGGACGGCGGCGCGGACGGCGAGGTCGCGGACGATGACGTTAACGGCGTCGGCGCCGAGGCGGGGACCGAGGTTGCCGTGGCGGTCGATGCGGCGCAGCAGCCGCCCGGAGGTTTCCCCGGTCTCGCCGAGCACGGCGGTCCAGTCCCTCCAGACAGCCACCGGATCGGTCAAGGGATGTGCAAATCTGCAGCGAGATGTCAGTGCTACTCACCTGCGCATTCTGCATGAGGTGTCAGTAGATCTGCATATGCTGTCAGTGAGAATAACTCACTTCTGTGATCTTAATATCCGCCTTTCGAGCGAGGCGGCCGGGGTTTAGACGTGGCGCTGCTGCAAGCCGCACACGGATGCTCTCCTCGAACGACCGGACGGTATGAAAGTCAACCAAGCCGACTCCACCGAACTCGGGGTATACCAGTCGGCCAGCATGGAGATGGCGGCTTGGACGTCGGCGACCTCGGCGGCTCGGACGCTCGTCCGGTGGGAACCGACAGAGCCCAGACGATGTAACCGCCCTCCATCTTCGCCGAGCCCGACGCCGCGGCGGCCTGGGCCCGGCACACCTGGGTGCTGCAGGCGCTGGAGAGCAGCCATCCGGCCGCGGCCGAGCATCTGGACGCCGCACGCGAGGACTTGCTGGCCTTCGCCGCCTTCCCCCGGGAGATCTGGCCGCAGATCTGGTCGAACAATCCGCAGGAACGGCTGAACAAAGAGATCCGCCGCCGCACCGACGTCGTCGGGATCTTCCCCGATCGCGGCTCGATCGTCCGGCTTGTCGGTGCGGTGTTGGCCGAGCAGACCGACGAGTGGATCGAGGCCCGCCGCTACATGGGCCTGGATGTGCTGGCCAAGGCCCGACTACGGGTGATCTGCGGCGACACACCGCAGCAGAACCTCATCCCGCAGACACTTACCGCTTAACCTGCAGAAATAGGATCAAGCGGAGATCAACTCATACACCACTCCGCTGGACGTGACCTGTCGGAGGACGCTGCCACACGAAACGTGAGCGGTAACGTTTGCATTTTACGATAGTGCAGGCACTGCTCTGCGGGCTAGGTGAGCTGAAGCCTTTCGCCGCGCACCGCGGGCGTGAGTCCCCGAGGCCCGCTGGCGTCGTCTTTTCACCGCCTGGGTCGATGTTGGGCGGCCTACTGTGAGCGGACCAAACTGGAGGTCGGGATGAGCAGCGAGAGCGCCAAGTTGGGCGCGTCGACGGCGAGAGCGAGCGATGGGCGTTCCCCGACGATCTACGACGTTGCCAAGGTTGCTGGCGTTTCGCATCAGACCGTGAGCCGTCTGATGAAAGGTGAGGGGGTTCGTCCGAAGAACCGTGAGCGCGTTCTGCAGGCGCTCGAGGAACTTGGGTATCGCCCTAACTTGGCTGCTCGCTGGCTGGCCACCAACAAGTCGCACCGGATCGCGATCCTCACCCAGGAAATCGGCCAGGTCGGCCCCGGTCGAATCCTCCAGGGGGCTGGTGCCGAGGCCCGTCAGGCGGGCTACCTGTTGGACATCATCACTCTGGATGTCAGCGATCGGTCCGCCATCGACGAGGCGATCCGTCAGGTCAATGGGGAAGACATCGCGGGAATACTTGCGTTGGCCTCCACCGACGAGATGATCGCCGCGTTCGCCCACGCCGACTTCCGCGTCCCGGCCTTCATCGGTGCCGAAGAGGACGACGCCATGGGGGAGCACCCGGCTCAACGCAACGCGCGAGGACTGGATCAGGTCGTCGACCATCTTGTCAGAATCGGCCATCGCTGTTTCTTCCACATCGCCGGCCCCCGTACCTGGGTGGCCGCCCGCAACCGTGAGCTGGCGTACGAGCGTTCGCTGCGTCGGTACGGAATCACGTCGCTCGGTACCGCCTACGGTGACTGGTCGGCGGCCAGCGGCTATGAGGCGGCACTGAAGATTCCATCGAGGCTCGGCGTCACCGCTGTGGTTGCCGCCAACGACCAAATGGCCCTGGGGGCGATCCTCGCCCTGTCCTCTATGGGCTTACACGTCCCCGGGGATGTCTCTATCACCGGCTTTGACGACATCCCTGAGGCCGCGTATCTCTCTCCGCCGCTGACGACGGTCCGCCTGGACTTTGAGGAGCAAGGCCGTGATGCGTTCCTCCGCCTCATCGCCCAGATCGAGGGGCGTTCGTTACCGCCCGGAATCATGACCGCTGAGCTGGTCGAACGCGCCTCCAGTGGCCCGGTTCGGAGAGGCTAGACCCTCAATTCGTTACCGATAACGAATCTGTCGCGCAATATTGTTACCGGTAACGAATTAGAGGTAGCGTGCCCGTCAGCCGCCAGTGAGAGGTGCCGCCGGGCATCTTCTTCAACAAACAACGGAGTCCTTGCGTGAGTCTTGTGTCGCCCTATCGGCCGACCGGTGTTCTCTTCGGCGCCGCGTACTACGCCGAGTACCACCTCAGCGACCGGGTCAAGCAGGACCTGGACCTGATGAAGCAGGCCGGGTTCACAGTGATCCGGGTGGGCGAGTCGGTCTGGTCGAGCTGGGAGCCGGAAGAAGGGCGCTTCGAGCTGGAGTGGCTGCTACCGGTGCTGGACAGTGCCTATGAACGCGGCATCAAGGTCATCCTGGGCACGCCCACCTACGCCGTGCCGCCGTGGCTTCAGCAGGCCTACCCCGAGATCGCCGCCGAGCGAGCGACAGGGAATTCGATTCCTTGGGGGGCCCGTCAAGAGGTCGACTACTCGCATCCGGCGTTCCTGTTCCACGCGGAGCGAGTGATCCGCAAGGTGGTGGGCCGCTACGCCGACCACCCGAGCGTCATCGGCTACCAGGTCGACAATGAGCCGGGCCTGGAGCTGTTTCACAACCGCGGGGCGTTCATCCGCTTCGTGCGCCGGCTGAAGGTGCAGTACGGCGATGTGGACACGCTCAACCGGGAGTGGGGCCTGACGTACTGGTCCCACCGGATCGCCGACTGGTCCGAGCTGTGGCGCCCCGACGGCAACAGCCTGCCGCAGTACGACCTGGCCTGGCGGCGGTACCAGTCGGAACTGACCACCGAGTTCATCTCGTGGCAGTCCGACATTGTGCGTGAGTACGCGCACGAGGACCAGTTCGTGACCACCTGCATCAACTACCCGCGCAAGGCGCACGACGACCTGAAGCTCTCCGCAGCGCTCAGTGTGACCGCCGGCAACCCCTACTACTCCATGCAGGACCACCTGGATGTGACCAAGGAACTGGCCCCGCAGACGGAATGGACCACCACGGGCGTCGCCGGCTTGTTCCGGCAGGCCGACCGCCTGTTCTCCTCGCGGCAGGAACGCTTCCTGGTCACCGAGACGAACGCGCAGAGCATCGACGGCAGCGCCAACAACCTGCCCCCGTGGCCTGGTCAGCTGCAGCAGGCGGCCTTCGCCCTCATCAGCCGCGGCGCCGCCATGATCGAATACTGGCATTGGCACACCATTCCCTACGGGACGGAGACCTACTGGGGTGGTGTGCTCCCGCACTCCTTGCAGCCGGGTCGTGTGTACCAGGAAGTGTCCGCCATCGGTGCCGCGCTCGAGAAGATCGGCGACGCTCTGGACGGTTTCGAGCCCGACGGTGACGTGGCATTGCTGTGGTCGAACGACACGCGGTGGGCATTCCAGTTCTTCCCGCCGCTGAGCGTGGCCGGCCGCCCCGACCCGGCATCCTACGAGCGCATCTTCGACGCCTTCCACCGCGGCGTCATCGATGCGGGCGCGCAGGCGCGCATCCTGCACGCCCAGCAGGCCGTCGAACTCGGTGCAGCCGAGCTGGCGAAGCGTTACCCGGTGCTGATCGCACCCGCCTTCTATGTGGCGGCCGACCGCGAGCTTGAACTGCTGCGCGACTATGCGGCAGCCGGCGGGCACCTCATCATCGGCATCCGCACCGGCTACGGCGACCACGAGGCCCGCGCGCGCGTCGATGTTGCCCCCGCGGTCCTGCGAGAGCCCGCCGGAGTGCACTACGAGGAATTCTCCAACATCGATGAGCCGATCCCGGTCACCGGCCGCGGTGATTTTTCTTCCCCCGCGACCGCGGCGGCCACCTGCTGGATCGACGGCCTCATCCCGGAGGAGGCCGAACCGATCGCCGAATACATCCACCCGCGCTTCGGCGCCTTCCCTGCCGCAGTGACACGAGCCCACGGGTCTGGTCGCATCACCACGGTCGGAACCGTCCCGGACCCGACCCTGTCTGCGGCAGTGATCGCCTGGGCGCTACCGGCGGCGGTCGCCGACGAGCTCGCCCCGTCGCGCGCACTGCCCGTCACGATCTCGTCGGGGACCCTTCCGGACGGCAGACGTGCCTGGTTCCTTTTCAACTGGAGCTGGGACGAGACCTCCGTCACGATCCTCCGGCCCACCACCGACCCGGTGGCCGGCACCGCCCACGAGGCCGGGGCCGCCCTCTCCATCCCCGCATGGTCCACGCGGATCCTGCTCGACGGCTGAGTCCGCCCAGGTCAACGAAGCTCCGACACCATCACCCACGAGAAGAAGAACACAAATACTGAAAGCGACAAAGCGAGCAACGGCATTCGCAGCGAGCGTGGCGGTTACCGCGCTGGCCCTCGCCGGCTGCTCTTCCTCGGACAACGGCGGCAGTCCTGCTCCCAGCAGCCGCAAGGCCAGCCAGGCCGAGATCGACAAGGCGATGAACACACCGACGACGCTCACCTTCTGGACCTGGGTGTCGAACGTCGACGACGAGGTCAAGCCGTTCGAGCAGAAGTACCCGAAGATCAAGATCAACATCGAGAACGTCGGCCAGGGCCTGGACTAGTACCAGAAGCTGCGCACCGCGCTGAAGTCCGGAAACGGCGCTCCCGACGTGGCGCAGGTCGAGTACCAGTACATCCCGTCCTTCACGATCACCAAGTCACTGCTGAACCTGACGCCCTACGGCGCCGGCGACCTGAAGAGCAACTACCCCGAGTGGATCTGGAACCAGATCTCCCTGGACGGCAGTGTCTACGCGGTGCCGCAGGACGCCGGGCCGATGGGCAACCTCTACCGCTCGGACATCATGAAGAAGGTCGGCATCACTTCCTCGCCGAAGACGTGGGATGAATACGCGGCCGACGCGAAGATCGTCAAGGAAAAGACCGGCTCCTACATCAGCGACATCGCCTCCAACGAGCCCTCTGGCATGGTTGGACTGCTGTGGCAGGCCGGGGCCCAGCCGTTCGGCTTCGACGGCAAGAAGACCGTGACCATCGACGTCAACAGCGTCGAGGCCAAGAAGGTCTACAGCTACTGGCAGAACCTCATCCAGCAGGATCTGGTCTCCACCGACCCGGACTTCAACGACCAGTGGTACCAGGGGTTCTCCAACGACAAGTATGCCGGATGGCTGACCGCGGCCTGGGGCCCGCTGTTCCTCCAGGGCACCGTCAAGGAGACCGCCGGCAAGTGGTCCGCCGCCCCGCTGCTCCAGTGGAACTCCGGCGACAACGCCTCCGGCAACTGGGGCGGTTCCACCAACGCGGTCCTGTCGACCACGAAGAACTCCATCGCCGCCTACGAGCTGGCGAAGTTCATCAATACCGACCCGACCTCGACCAAGATGCTGAACGAGCGGCAGAACCTGTTCCCGACGATGAACTCCATGCTCAGCGACGCGTCGTTCACCGACGCGACCTCTGACTTCTTCGGCGGGCAGAAGGTCAACGAACTGTTCGCGCAGATATCCCCGACGGTCAACACGAAGGTCCAGTGGCTGCCGTTCATGGATTACGCCTACAGCGAGTTCAACACCACGGTCGGCAACGCCATGACGAACAAGGGCGACCTGTCGGCAGCGGCTGATCAGTGGCAGGACAAGCTCGTCGGCTACGCCAAGCAGCAGGGCTTCACCGTCCAGCAGTGAGCGCCCTGGAAGGGGGGCGACGCACCTCCCGGCGTCGCCCCACCAGATCGGAGCGAGCACCCGACTCGCCACTCGAGAGCCTCGGGAACAGGAGCCCATATGACCGTCAGCGCCGGCACGGCACCGCGACGGAACGCCCACGCGACGACGACCCGCAGGCAGCACCGCGCCGCCTACATCCTCGTCCTGCCGTTCCTCATCATCTTCACGGCGATGCTCATCGTGCCGTTGGCCTACTCGGCGTACCTGAGCTTCTTCCGCACTCAGCTGGTCGGCGGTGAGGAGTTCGCCTGGCTCGCCAACTATCTACGTGCCTTCACCGACCCGTCGTTCCTCGGTGGACTCGGACGGATGGCCATCTTCCTGGTCATCCAAGTGCCGATCATGCTCGGTCTGGCCCTGTTCTTCGCCCTCGCCCTCGACAGCAGCCGCATCCGAGCACCCAAAGCCCTGCGACTCCTGTTCTTCGTCCCCTACGCCGTTCCCGGCGTTGTAGCGACCCTCGTCAGGGCCGTCCCATCAAGCCTGGCAAGCTCCACGCGGACAAGGCCTATGACCGCGATGACCTGCGCCGATGGCTGCGCGGCAAGCGCATCGCCGTCCGTATCGCACGCAAGGGCATCGAGTCCGGCCAGCGATTAGGCCGGCATCGCTGGGTGATCGAACGGACCATGTCCTGGCTGACCGGCTATCGACGACTCACCATCCGCTACGAACGCTACTCCGGCAACTATCCGGCCCTTCTCGGCCTCGCTGCTGCTCTGTGCTGCTACAAGCGGCTCGTCCGACTCACCACATAGGACACGGTCTAAGTCCCAGGCTCCATGAGCACGGGCAGGAGTTCGTTGCCGTACCTCTGATGGGCGTGAGCGGGGAGCACGACCCGCGACACGGGCAAGGTCAGCGAGGCATCACAGCCCGTACACGCGAATACGATCATGCACCCTCCCGGATCAGGGTACTCAGTTCATCTTGGCTCAAAGCCAATCTCGAGAGAGTCGCTCGACGCCGGTTCAACGAAAGGCCACGCCGTATCTCACCACGGGCGAGGAATGCTGTGCGGCGGCGGCCCTGGTCGTACAGGAACGTGAATTCTGCGAAGGGTCAGAGACCTGGAGATCAATCGGTATCGATCGCCTGCACCTGTACGGCTGCCGCTTCTGTGAAGCCGAGAAGAGCGCGGCGCGCTTTCCGGCCTCGACGGTGAAAGGGGGCCTGGCTCGTTCGTCACCGACCATGATCGGTGCCGGGTGTGCGCGTCGGCTGCGGCATCCCGTGGTCTCTCGACGGCCGCCGACGCGGCCGTGACACGACCATGACACGGCACGGACGGGGCGTGGACACGGCTCGGAGACAGTGGGTGGCGTCGACGGGCGAGCCGCGGGCCGGTCATCGAGGGTGCGGCGAGACCCGGCGGCGTGTCGTGAGTGTTGTCGATCAGAAACGACCAGGCCGTGGGGAGGGCCTTGAGCCGGTCTTGACCCGAACTGTTCACCGCGGACGAGAACGTGGGCGGGACGCCGTGCCCGGGCAGGCCGTATGTCCGGGCGCCGGACGTCCGGGCAAGCCTCCGAGCAGGCCGTATGTCCGGGCGAGCCGGAGGCGGACCGCGGCACGGTGGCCGTACCGGTTGGCTGGTCGAAGCCGGACGGATCGGCCGTCCAGGCGGTCCCGGCCCGGAGCGCGGCCACCGATCCAGGGTCGCCTGGATGGGGCCGATGCGGTGCGGCCCGGGTGGGCCCGGCGACTCGGCGTCGTCCTCGTCAAGCGGGGCGAGCCGAACCGGCCGGGTCAAGTAGGGCGAGGTGGACCGGCCGGAGCCGCTGTGCCCGTCCGCCGGGCGGAACGTCACGGCGAAGATGATCAAGAATAGGAGAAGGCATGACTGATGACAGGCAATGGGACCGGCGTTCGCTGTTGCGGGGTGCCGCCGTGCTGGCCGGTGCGGCCGCGACGGTGCCGCTGCTCGACAAGGCGGCCACGGCGGTGGCCGGCGTCGGTGACACGGACGGGTTGTTCAAAGCCGGTGGCGGTGACGCGGACGCGTTGTTCAAGGCCGGGAGGTTCGAGCAGGCCGGTCGCGCGTACGAGGAGATCCTGAGAAAGGACCCCGGGAACGTGCACGCGGCTCGCCAGCGCGGCTACGTGGGGCTGCTGGCAAACCGGTTCCCCGACGCCGAGAGGTATCTCAAGATGGCCGTCGAGCTGGCACCCGGAGACAAGCAGGCCAACCGGCTCCTGGCCGACTGCTACATCCGGCAGGACAAGCTCTCCCTTTCGGCACCGCACTGGCGAGTCGCCGGCGAGGAGACCTACGCCAAATGGTTCGCGGCGTTCTCCGGCAAGCCGTACCAGGTCCACGGCGGCACCGCGCAGCTGCCCTGGAAGCAGATGGACCCGGAGCCGCTGGTGGAGGCCTCGATCAACGGCGGATCGACGAAGCGCTTCACGTTCTACACCGGCGCCCCGTCGCTGCAGGTGTCGGCGAAGGTGGCCAAGGAGGCCGGTCTGAGCCCCGTCGTCAGCGAGAAGATGGATTTCCTGGACGGCGTCGTATGGGCACACCACGGGGTTCTGGACTCGTTCAGGCTGGGCGGCATCGAACTGCGCAACGTCCCCGTGAGCTGGTCGACGACGGAGTCGGGCGGAGATGTCAGCACCGACAACGACGGCATGATCGGCATGTGGGTCTTCTACCACCTGCTGACCACCTTCGACTACGCGGGCCGGCAGCTGATTCTGCGGCGTCGGACCCCCGAAACGGCCGGTAAGGCGCGCGCCGCCGCCAAACAGGCAGGTGCCGATCCCTTGCCGATGTGGATGGCCCGCGAGCACGGGCTCCACAGCAGGGGCAGCATCGCCGGTGCCGCCGGCTCCGGCACAGGGGTGGTGGGCGTGCTCTTCGGCGGACACAGCGAGGTCGCCGGAATCGTGAAAAAGGAAACGGCCAAGCAGTTGCAGGTCCGCGTCGACCGCGACCGCCCGGTCGAGACGTTTGCCGGCAGTCACCCGGCCGTCGCCTACCCCTGCTACCCGAAGGAGATGCGCCTCGGCGACGTCGCCGCCGACGACATCTACTGCTTCACGAACCCGGACGCGCCGCTCGCCCCCGACGGGTTCAACGTGCCGGCCGTCTTCTTCCACAGCTTCCACAAGCCCAACACCATCACCCTCGACTTCACCGACATGAAGCTCTACGTCGCCCGCGGGCAGGCCGCCTGACCATCGCGACCGCAGGGGCGTCGCGGGAGCCGGACCCGTAAAGGAGCCCGTCACCTCGGATGACAGGGCGTTCGCCGGTGCTGTGAGCGGAAACGTCGGCCGAGTCGGCGGCCAGGCTCGGATGTGAGAGGGCGTTCGCCTCGGTGGATGCCCTCTCGCTGCGGATCCGGGCGCGTTCACGGCGCCGGTTGGTCGGCATCTCAGGGCGACGGACATCGGTTGGTCGGCATCTCAGGGCGACGGGCGACGGGCGTCGGGCGTCGGCGTGGGCAGGTGTGCGGAGCCCGGATTCGGACCGGGGAGTCGGACCAGGGGCCGGCCTGGGGGAGCTGGCGATCCTGGAAGCGCCCCTCGGGTGGCCCTCGCCGGGCGGCGACAGGTACGTACGGGTCCCGCAGGATGAAGCCCGGGGTCCGCATGCCCGGGGAAGCCGGTTACGGCCTTGAGGAACACGCGTCGTTCCAGGAGCAGCACGGGAGGAGGTGACGGCGGAACAGGGGAAGCCGTTCTCGTGGACCGTCGGAACGCCCCGCCTCGATCGAGATCTGCTCTCCAGATGAGCCTGTCGAACTCCGTCCAGCCGATCGGGCTGAACGGCTACCGCTACGACTACTTCCACGTCGGCCCGGCCCTGGCCCACCTCGTGCGCTCGTGTACGTACCTGCACGCGACCAGAGAAGCGAAGCTGACCGATCATGCGGCTGTCCGGCTGGCCGTGGACGTGAAAGCGGCCACCCTGCCGTGTACAGACCCGGTCGGATCCGGCGAACCGCCGCTGTTCTAAGCCGGGGCCAGCGCGGCGCGCACCAGCGAGTCGTAGGTGTCGGTCATCCGCTCCAGGGCGACGCCGAGCCCTCGCGCGAAGTCATCCAGCTCGGCCTGCACGACGGTGCCGGACTCCTGCCCGCTCACCGTGCGCTCGATCTCCACGAAGACCCCGGCGTGCTGCACCTCGTCAACACAGATCGTCATGTCCCCCAACGCCGCGATGCGGCGGGTCTTCACGATCCGGACCGTGGGGTGAAAGCCCATGAGGGTGATGGCGTGGTGCATCTGCTCGCGGTCAGCGACCACGGTTTCGTGCTCCAGGCACGCCATCGAATTGTCCAGCGGCCGCTTCACCGTGAACAGGTGCCGACCGCCCTGGGTACGCAGCCGGGCGAACGACCGGCCGACCTTTGGCAGGGCGTAGGTCCACCCGTCCTCGGCGTAGGCCTGATCGTCCTGGTGCACGGGAGCCGACAGCAGCGCCCCCTGCTGCGCGAGAGCGTCCTCCAATGCCGCCAGGTCACCCACCCGGTATTTGACCTCGATCTCCTGCACCCCGTGCGTCACGACGGCCTCCCTGGTCTCTACAGCAACCTGGGGAGCCTACCGGGCACAGCAGCGCCCGGCCGGTCTGTTCGACGAGCCCACCGGGCAGGGGTTACCACCCCTGGGACGGGAGTGTGGCGCAGTCGGCCGCGACTGGACCGGCTGGGAGAGGTGAGTGGACATCTCCCGGCCCGGTTGGCGGCCCAGTCCCCGACCGGGCCGACGAGCGCGTCATGGGCGTCGCTGGGGAGCCTCCCGCCGCAGCGCGGCACCGCGAAAGGGGCACGGCCGGAATACGACGGAAACACACCGCGGTCTGACGACTGATCGTTAGGGTGGACTTCGTCTTGTTGATGATGGTCTGGAGGTTGCTGGTGACCTCGATCGACCGGACCGCCTATCCACGCTTCGCCCGAGTGGTCTCGGGCCGGGAGCTGGTGGAGAGCTTCTCGCCGACCGACGCCGAGGTGAGCTGGGCGCGAGTCGGCTCCGCTCTCGACAACGCCGCCGCCGAGGCCTTCAACTCCACCATCAAGGTCGAGTACATCCACCGGCACCGCTTCGCCACCCGCCACGAAGCCCGACTGAAGATCTCCACCTGGATCGTCGACTTCTACAACCTGCGTCGCAGGCACAGCGCCTGCGACGGCATGTCACCCATCGACTACGAACGCTTCATGGCCGAAGCCAGGATGACTCAAGCCGCATAACGGAGCCCTCCACGATTTCGGGGGATTGACAGGCCCCTGAGCTGTGCGAACAAGCTCCTCATGGTTGTAGGAGCTGGCCGATGGTTGCGGAACCTCCATCAGCGTGGGGGTCCATTGAGCCGTCATTGATCGAACCCCCCATGGGGGTTCGATCAATGACGAGTGCCTACCACTCGCGAGCAAGGCGGTTCGATGCGTTCACTGCGGTGGTCTGCCGGCCCGTACCGATGGGAGCGGAGACAAGGTGCTCGGTGGTGGTCGCTTGCCGACGTTCGGAGTTGACATCTCGCCGCCGCCCCTGGCCGCAGGGCCGAGCGGCCAGGGGTAGCGGTCAACGCCGCGGCAGCAGGCGAGAACCGGGTTGTCCGGTCAGGCCGGGTTCAGTTGCCATTGCTGGTTGGCCCCGCCGTTGGCGGCCCACTGCACGACCTGCGCCCCGTCGTTCGTCGCCGCACCGGAGACGTCCGCCACCAGTCCGCTGCTGTGGCTGACGATGGTGTAGTAGCCGTTGCCGGTGGATCGCAGATACCACCTCTGGTTGGCGCCGCCGTTGGCCGTCCACTGCTGCAGTTGCAGCCCGGCCGTGCTGCTGCCGGCGTTGACGTCGAGCATCTTTCCACTCGGGACGTACTTGAGGGTGTAGGAGCCGTCGGAGGCCGTGGCGATGGTCCAGGTGGCGGTGCCGCTCTGCTGGATCACCTTGGCACCGTCCGCGGTGGAGTTGCCCGCGACAGCGAGCGGCTTGCCGCTGTTGCGGTTGACGATGCGGTAGTTGCCCGGTGCGGGTCCGCTTGCGCCGAGGTTGAAGTACTCCACCGCGTCGCTGAACGTCGTGGCGCCCGACTTGGTGGTCGTCAGTACCAGGTACACCCGTGAGCCGCTCGCCGGTGCGGTGAAGGTGACCGGCTGGGTGACCCGCGAGCCGAGCGGGACGGTCAGGGTCGTGCTTCCGGACGCGACGACCGCGCCGTCCGGCGCGTCGAGCCGCGCCGTCCAGGTGAAGCCCACCGAAGTGTCGGCGAAGTCGTCGTTGAAGACGGTGATGTTGCGGGTGACCGTGGCGTTCCGGGCGTAGGTGGGCACGGCCTGCGGCAGCGGGAAGGTGCCGTTCGCGTCCGAGACGCCGGAGGCCGACCAGTACGGCAGGTCGACCGCTGCCACCGGGTTGAACGCCGCCTGCACGCGCTGGAACTGCGGGTTGCTCCAGGGGTTCGGGAGGTTGTCCGCGCCGTAGACAGGGCGACCGCCCTCCTCCGGGACGAAGTCGGTGGTCCGCACTCCGGGCACGACGCTGGCCCAGGCGGACAGCAGCGTGTACGGACGCAGGTCGGAGGCGTCCTTGCCGCGCTTGGCCAAGGTTGCCGTGGCGAACCACTCGAAGCCCTGCTTGGTGTTGCATGCCGGCCAGATGTACTCGCCCTCGCCGTCGGGCCGCCCGTTCACGGTGATCAGGCGCTCCCCGTACCTGGCGAAGCCGTCGACGTAGTGCGGGATCACCGCGAAGTTGGCGTACGTCATCCCGGGATAGCCGTTGACATTCCCGTTGACGCCCACCTCGGTGATGATCGGCCGGGTGCCGTCGGCGCCGTTCATCGCCGTGTACAGGTCCTTCTCGAACTGTTCGGAATCCTGGCCGCTCTGGTTCGGCTCGTTGGACTGACTCCAGCGGATGATCGCGGGGTGGTTGCGGTCGCGCAGGACCAGCGCACGGGCGTGGTTGACCATGTTGTCGTGCCCGGCGATCCAATCCTGCTTGCCGGAGGAGCCGCGAATCGCGGTCTCACCGATGATCATCAGGCCCATCTCGTCGGCGACATCCAACATGTACGGGCTGGCGGGCTCCTGGTGGATGCGCACCACGTTGAAGTTCAGCCGCTGGTAGTTGTCCACCGCCTGCGGCCAGCCGCCGTTGCCCGACGAAGGCGGAAGGAATCCGGGCAGCGTGTCGTAGGCGTCGCCCTTGCCGCCGTTGTTGACCCGGTCGTAGTCGGCACCCTGGAGGTTGTCGCCGCGGAAGTTCACGCGCACGCCGTTGAGGTAGTAGTACTCACCGTTCTGGGTGGCCTCCCGGAACCCGAACCGGTACGTGGCGTCGCTGGTGTGCCCGTCATCGGTGGCGGCATTCACCGCCAGCCGGTGCAGCTGCGCCCGGTACCCCGACCGGTACGGCACGTTGGGCCACCAGTACGAGGTGCTGTCGAGGTTCCACGCGACCGGCCCGACGGTCACGGTCGCGGTCGAGCGGGCCGCCACGGTGACCGTTCGGCTGGGCAGTTGCGGGTAGCTGAAAGCCGTTCCGTTGTCGGACGACAGCGACCCGGTCAACGTCACCGACCGGGAACTGCCCGACGTGTTACGCACCGACACGTCGTAGCTCAACGTCTTGTTCGCCACCGACGTCCGCACGAATGTGTCGCTGACGTACACCTCCGGGTACACCCGCAAGAACGCCGACCGGAAGATCCCCTGGGGGACCGCCTCGGACCAGTCGGCGGCGTCGGGCACCAGGTACCGGCCGTTGGACGCCTTCAACGCGTCGCGGCCCTTCACATCGACGCTGATCGTATGAGTGGTGCCCGGGGCGGCGTAGGCGCTGATGTCGAACTTCGAGGGAGTGAAGGCCGTGGTCTGCGTCGCGACCACCCGGCCGTCCACCGACAAGGTCGCCTGGTGGTTCACGGCGCCGAACTCGATCCACGCCGACTGCGGCTGCCCTGAGTCCGGCACCGTCACCGTACGCGAGTACACCGCTTGGGACACATCGGTGAAACCCTGCTTGTACCAGCCACCTCCGGGCACCTTGATCGACGTCGTCGACCGGCCCGCCGGAGTGAAGCTCCACGTCCCGGCCAGATCGACCGAGGCGACCGCGGCATTGCCCGCGGTGAAGCCGTCGAGGTCTCCAGCGGCGGCGGCGACCGACGCGGTGGACTCCGACGCGGTGGACTCCGACGACGCGGACCGCTGTGCCGCCACAGCCGGCTGAGGCCCGATCAACGGGACCAGCAGCAAGGCCGCCACCACAGCCGGCCACCTCCTCGCCCTACGTCGAGGACGAAAGGAGGGATCGCTCCGCTTCATCGGTAATCCTTTCGGGTGAATCCCGTTCGTGAGGCACTTCCCGGGGCCGGCCGCCCCTCCGCGGGCGCCACCGCCCGGCCGTTCAGGCCGTCGCCGTTCGCCGGCGAAAGCCGACGGCTTGAGGGGGGCATCCTGTCTCCTCGCAATGGGAGCGTCGTATCGGTTCGACGGCATGGCCGAACATCACAGATAAGGCCCAAACCCCTACCTGTCAATGATCAGGGTTCCACAGAGATCGGACACTTCGGCCGTCTGGTTCCCATCAGGCCCGATGAGATCACGCGGTCCCAGACGTCGTGTAATTTTCATGCTGCGTTGGACCTCGAACATGGTTCCAAGATCGAATCGGCATGCTCAGGACCATCCAGACCGGTGTCGAACTTTCACAGTTAAACGAATCGATTCGATGCCGTCGGGCGCCTGGTAGGGGAATGGGCCCACCTACGGCCCTACGCCGGCAATGACGAACGCACCGATGTCCTCGGAGACTTCCTGCACCGCTACAACAGCGGCGACAGCGGTTGCGTCTTCACCGCCGAACTCGGGCGACCGTTGCGTCCACAACACGTCGGCGACCAGTTTTCCTGCTCGCCTGCCAGGCAGGGCTCCCGCCTACGGCATGCGGAGTTCGACCGCACGCCGGGCTATGCCGGTGAGGGACCGCCGAAGACGAGTTCGCCACCAAACTGGCTGTACAGCTCCAGCTGGTCGTAGTAGATCCGATGAGTGATGATCTTGTCGTTGCCGACGGAGCAGATGCTGGGACGCGGGTGCCATCGTCGGCGACGGCCCTACCTTCTCCCCCGCTAGCCTTGCCGCCCCCGGCCGTCACGGTGACGGTGACCATGGCCCACCGAATGACATCCACTGACATCCGATGACGAACTGCTGCGATAAAGCAGACATCCACAGGCCTTGACCAGCAGGTTCGTCACTTCATGTCAACAGAAATCGTCACTGTATGTCAGGAAGAGCTCGACGAAGCTTTTGATCATCGTCCGAAACGATCTTCATTAAGGATCGAAATAGCCTCTGAGCTGGGCATTGACACGAAGTGACGATTTTACACTGACACTTTTGTGACGACTCCCACTCACTTCCTTGCCGCTTTTGCCTAGGGCGGCCTCGTGCAGCTGGAGGCGGATCAGCTCGGTGGCGCGGGTCTCAGCGTGCTGCCGGGCGGCCTCCAGATCGGCGCGCAGACGCTGGGTCTGCTCGTCGTGGCGCTGGCGCACTCTTTCCAGGTCGGCGTGGGTGGCCAGGGTCTCGCGCGCTGTAGCGGCCTCAGCTGGATCTTGCTGACACCAGGTCCTGCCGTACGGACCGCAGGCGACGCCCGGCACCGCGCCGCCGGCCTACTCGTGGATCCGTCGACCTTGCCCCGCGGGATCGGACTCAGGCCGCGGTCCAGGCATACGAACCGGGACCGGAATGTCCGGCCGCCGACCGGCGAGCACCCGTACGAGCAGGGCCGGGCGGCCGGGCAGCCACCAGTTCCATCGGCCCATCACCGCGACGAACGCCGGCAACAGCAGCGCCCTGATCACGGTCGCGTCCAGCAGCACGCCCAGCCCGAGCCCCGTCGCGAACATCTTGATCTCCGGCTGCGGGGCCGCCGCCAGTGACCCGAACGCCAGGAACAGAATCAGCGCCGCGCTGGTGACCAGCCGTCCGGTCCGCCCCAGGCCCTCGACGACCGCCTCGTCGGTGGAGCCGGTCCGGTCATACGCCTCCCGCATCCTGGCCAGGATGAACACCTCGTAGTCCATCGACAGCCCGTACAGGAACGCGAAGATCATGACCGGGATGAACTCGGCGATGGAGCCCGTGCCGGCCAGCCCCCAGATCGGCTCGGAGCCGTAGCCGTACTGCCAGACGAGCACCACCGCGCCCATGGTGGCGCCGAGGGAGAGCACGTTGAGCACGATCGCCTTGACCGCCAGCAGCAGCGAGCGGAAAGCCCGCACGAGCAGCAGGAACGTCAGGACGGAGATGAGTGCGAGCACAGCGGGGAAGCCGCCGTAGACCGCGGCCACGAAGTCGAGGCTCTGCGGCCCCTCGCCCGAGACCTGGGCGCCCGCGGGCACGGCCGCGCGGACCCGGGCGATCGTGGCCCGGCCCGCCTCCGTGCCCGTCTCGTCCGAGGGGATGACCGTGATCAGCGACGTTCCGCCACTCCGCCAGCCGTGCGGGGCCACCGCCGTGCGCACGCCGGGCAGCTCCGCCAGGCGCGCCGCCCGCACGGCGGGATCGTCGCCGGGGGGAAGGATCACGTCGAGCGGGGTGAGCACCCCGGAGGGAATGCCCGCCCGCCGCAGCTCGGACAGCCCCTCGTAGGCGGGGCCGGTGCGGGGCAGGGAGTCGCTTACCGGCTGACCGAGCTGAAGCGAGAACGCCGCGCAGCCGAGCGCCGCGAGCAGCGCGCCGGAGGCGGCCAGCCCGGCCCAGCGGAACCGGACCACGCCCCGTGCCCAGGCCTGCCACCGGCCGGTTTCGGCGGGGAGCCGACGGCGGGGCCAGTCGAGTCGCGCCCCGCCCTTGGCCAGCAGGACGGGCAGCAGGGTCAGTACGGCCGGCACGCTGACGAGCGGCACCAGGATGCCGCCGTACCCGACGCTGCGCAGGAACGGCACCGGGATGACCACCATGGCCAGCAGGCCGATGCCCACGGTGACCCCGCTGACCACCACGGAGCGGCCCGCCGTCGTCATGGCGCGCTCGACGGCCGCCTCGCCCTCGTACCCGAGCGCGCGCTCCTCCCGCCAGCGGGTGATGAGCAGCAGCGAGTAGTCGATGGCCACGCCCAGCCCCACGAGGGAGACGATGAATTGCACGATCGTGTGCACGTCCGTCACGCCGGTCAGGCCGTACACCGCCAGGAAGGTGACGGGGATCGACACGGCCGCCACCAGGAGGGGCACCAGCGCGAGCACCGAGCCGAACACGAATGCGAGCACGACCAGCGCCCCCAGCCCGCCGATGAGCGTCTCGGCGAGCACGTCGATGCCCTTCGCCTCGGCTTCGGCCAAGGCCTCCATACCGGTGACGCGCAGCGTCGCGCCCGGCATCAACGCCGGCTGTAACGCCTTCTCGAGCGGCTCGCTCAGGTCGGCGTTCATGCCGCGCGTGGGTTCGGTGAACACCAGCCCGTACGTGGTCCGCCCGTCGTCGCCGACGAATCGCGGGTCGGCCGTGTCGGCGTACGACACGACGCGCACGCCCATGGCCGAGACGGCGGCCGAGAACAGTCTGCCGATCTCCGCGCGCTGCCGTGCCGCCGTGCCGCCCTCCGGCAACGTGACGACGACGACGAGGGGCGGGTCGTCGCCGCCGGTTCCGTAGAGCCGGTGCATGGCCTGGTTGGCCTCGTACCCGGGTCGTCCGGGCTGGGCGAAGTCCTCCGTCAGCCGGTCGCCCACGGCGACGGTCGCGAACACTCCCGCTACCGTGACCGTCAGCCAGGCCAGCACCACCACCAGTTTGTGCCGCAGCACGAACCGTCCGAGCCGCGCGGTGAACCGGTCGTCTAGATGATTCATGCGCCCAGTGCAGCAGCGCACTCTTCAGTTCCGCTGTGACAGAGTTCCTTGAGAACTCCACGGCAGACTGGCCGGATGAGCGCTCGCATCCTTGTCGTGGACGACGACCCCCATCTCGCCGACCTCGTGGTCATGGCCATGCGTCACGAGGGCTTCGAGGCGGAGGCCGCGGGATCGGGGGGCGAGGCGGTCTCCCGGGTGGCCGGAAACGCGCCGGACCTGCTCGTCCTGGACATCGGACTGCCCGACGGCTCCGGGCTGGACACCTGCCGGCGGCTGCGGCGGCTGGGACACCGGTTCCCGATCATCTTCCTGACCGCGATGGGCCGCACCGAGGACAGGATCGCCGGTCTCAGGTCGGGTGGGGACGACTACCTGACCAAGCCGTTCAGTCTGGAGGAGCTGATCGTGCGGACCCATGTCGTCCTGCGCCGCACGATGTCCGCCGACCGGCTCTCCTACGCGGGCCTGGAGATCGACGACGGCCCCCGTGAGGTACGCCGCGAGGGCCGCCTGATCGGGCTGAGTCCGAAGGAGTACACGCTGCTGCGCTACCTGCTGGTCAACGCCGGGCGGGTGCTCACCAAACAGCAGATACTCGACCACGTCTGGGAGTCCGAGAGCGGCGGCAGCGAGGGCCTCGTCCACACATACGTGAGCTACCTGCGCAGGAAGATCGGCGACCCGCCGCTCATTCACAACGTCCCGCGCGTCGGCTACATGCTGCGCCTGCCGCGGTCGTGATCCGCACGCGGTCGCTACGGGCGCGCCTGACCCTCACCGTGCTCGCCCTGCTGACGACGGGGCTCGTCGGCGTGCCTCTGGTGACGTGGGGCATCACCAGGGACGCCGGCGCGGAACGCGCCCGCGACCGGCTCGACCGCTTCGCCGCGGCCGTCACTCCGTTCCTCGCCGAGGGCCGCTCGCCGGACGAGGAGACGGCCCGGTTGTTCTCCGCCGCGGCGACCCCGGTTCTTCTCCAGGTGCGGGACACCCGCGGCAACGTGATCAGGACTGTTCTCTCCGCCGACGTGCACATCGGCGCCACCTCGCCCCGCCGCCCGACCACCGCCGACCCGGACGGGGCCGTCTACGTACGCGAGGACGCCGCCCCCGACCTGGGCGGCCCTTTCGCGAGCGAGGACCAGTGGTGGCTTCGCCACTCCTGGCTGCCGGACGGCCGGATCCTGGTCAGCGGGATCCGCACGGCCGAGTACGACACCGTCACGAAGCGGCTGACCGGCGTCTTCGCGGCCATCACGCTGCTCGTGCTCTGCGTGCTCGCCCTTGTCGCCTTTCGAGCGATCCGCCACGCGCTGCGCCCCCTGGACGACATCTCCGAGACCGCCCAGGCCATCGGCGGCGGCGATCTCACGCGGCGGGTCGAGCCGGCCGAGCCGCATACCGAGGCGGGCAGGCTCGGGCTGGCACTGAACGCGATGCTCGGCCAGATCGAGGCCGCCTTCCGCGAGCGCACCGCCTCGGAGGAACGGCTGCGCCGCTTCATCGCCGACGCCTCGCATGAGCTGCGCACGCCCGTGGCCTCCGTACGGGGGTACGCGGAGCTGTTCCGGCGGGGCGCCGCGAACCGCCCCGGTGACCTGGCCAAGACCATGGCCAGGATCGAGGCCGAGGCCGAGCACATGGGCGTCCTCGTGCACGAGCTCCTCCTGCTGGCCGAGCTCGACGAGCGGCGCCCGCTGGAACGCGAGCCGGTCGACCTCGCGGATCTCGCCGCCGAGGCCGTCGCCGCCTCCGCGGCCGTGGACCTCGGCCGTCCTCTCGCCCTCCGGGCGACCGGACCCGTCCTCATCCGCGGCGACCGCACGCGCCTGCGCCAGGCCCTGGACAACCTGCTGGTCAATGTACGTACGCACACCCCGGCGGGCACGGCGGCGACGGTGACCGTCCGGGCGGAGGGCGACGACGCGGTCGTCGAGGTGCGCGACGAAGGTCCGGGGCTGAGCGCCGTGCAGGCGGTGCGCGCCTTCGAGCGTTTCTACCGCGCCGACCCCACCCGCCGCTCCGGCACCGGCCTGGGGCTCGCCATCGTCGCGGCTGTCGCCGCCGCGCACCATGGGCACGCCCGAGCCCTGCCGTCCGACTCGGGCGCCGCGTTCGAACTCCGGCTCCCGCGCGGGTGACCACCAAACCGGGTCGACTCCGCTGCCCCTGTCCCGTGGCCGCCCGTGGGAGCACCGGAACCAGGTCACGTCCAGCGAGAAGCAGCGCGAAGCGAGCTGTCGCCGGGCGGTGGGACGCGGGGGCGCGTCCCGTCGCCCTGCCGAAGATCGTGAAGGTCGTCAGGGAGGAGTCTCACATCCGTTGACGGGATCGCCGCGAGCAGGGGTGTCACCGGGCACGACAGCCGTGTTTCCGGAAGCTCTGCGCGGGTTCTGCGCCATGCCTTCGAGCGCTTTCCAGAAGCCGTTGGCTGATCTGCTTCCGGAACCGGGATCACGGTCGTTGCGGCTCCCCGGCGAGCGGGTGCTCTTCGCCCCACGCGAGCATGGCGTACAGGATGCCGCTGAGGCTCCGGCCCTGCTCGGTGAGCTCGTAGACGACCCGCGGCGGCACCTCCGCGTGCACCGTGCGGGTGAGGATCTCCTGGTTCTCCAGGGTGCGGAGCCGGTCGGTGAGCGTCTTGGCGCTGGGGTCACCCAAAGCGGTACGCAGCTTCCCGAACCGCTTTGGGCCGCTGAGCAGCTCCCGGATGATCAGCGTCGACCACTTGCCGTCGAGGACCCTGAGCGTCCGCTCCACGCCGCAGCCGCGCGGCGACGCCGTCGCCAGGCGGGAGGCCACGTCCCCGCCGTTGGTTTCCATGCGGACACTATATTTCCTTCTAGGTACTACTTCACAATGGAAACTAATGTGCCGTTCCATGAACAGATCAACTGTTGTCGTTCATGGAGCGACCGGCGCCCAAGGGCGCCCCGTGGTCCGGCGCCTGCTCGCTGCGGGTCACCGCGTGCGCGCCGCCGTGCGCGACACCGCCGCGCCCGGCCTGCCCGCAGGTGCCGAGCCGGTCTTGGCGAACCTGTCCCTTCCCGCGTCCCTGGCCGACGCCTACGCCGGGGCCGACGCGGTCGTCGTGCAGCTGCCGCTGGTCTTCGCCGCCGAGGCGGCGGTGCCGCAGGCCGAGGCGGTGCTTGGCGCGCTCAAGGGCGCGGGGGTGCCGCGGGTGGTGTTCAACACCGGCGGCCCGCCCGTCGCCGAGCCCGTCGGGGTGCCGTTCGTGGACGCGCGGGCGCTGCTGGCCGCCGAGCTGCCGGGCGTCGTCGGCGCCGCCACCGTCGTCGGTCCGGCGTTCACGTACATGGAGAACCTGACCGCCCCCTGGTCACTGGCGCGCGTGGCCGCAGGGGAGGTGGCCTACCCGCTGCCCGCGGAGCTGCCGGTGCCCTGGCTCGCGCTCGACGACCTGGCCGCCGCCATCGCCGCGCTGGTCACCGAGCCGCAACCGCCGTCCCTGCAGATCATGGCCGGTCCCCAGGCGATGACGGGCGACCAGGTCGCCGCCGAGCTCGCCGCCGCGCTGGGGCGCGAGGTGCGGTGGCGAAGCGTCGAGCCGGGTGAGTACGAGCGGATGCTGGCCCCGTACGTCGGAGCCGAGGCCGCCGCGGGCGTCGCCGCCGCCTACACCCCACCCCCGCCGGGAACGCCACCCCCTCCGGCCCCGGACCCCACGGTGATCAGGACCGGACCGACGGGCTTGCACGCCTGGGCCATGCGCCAGGACTGGCGGACCTGAAGATGGCGGCGTGCTCGGCGGCCCGGGTGCCGGTTTCCCGCCGCCGGGCCGTCGCGTGCTTCCGTCCCTCCGGCCCGCGTCCGGGTGGCGGGCGGTGGCGACGGGACGGTAGCCCCTGACGTGGTCGACCGTGAACCGCTTGGGATAGGCGTGCCCGGGCCTCGGCGACCCGTCCGGCTCGGGGAACTCGATCGCCTTGGCCCGCATCTCGATCAGCCCGTACCTCGGGGTGTGGAGCCGGACGTTGCGCTGGGCGGCGGGGTCAGCAGGCGGTGTCGGTGGCCGGCAGTTCACCGGTGGTGAGGTAGTGGGTGACCGTGGCGTTGAGGCAAGCGTTCCCGTAGTGCGGGAACGGGGCGTGGGTGTGGGCGTCGATCGTGACCAGGCGTGACCCGCGGATGCGCGCGGCCACGGCTCTGCTCACAGAAGGCGGCACCGCCACGTCCCGCAGGGCCGCGACGACCAGGGCGGCCGGCGCGCGGTTGCCGTCGAGCCGCACCGGTTCGTCCTTGGCGGGCGGCCAGAACGCGCAGGGGTTGATGTTGGCGTTGACCGGGCCGAACAGCGGGTGGCGGTCCCGCTGGGAGGCGATGTCGCGCAGGTAGACGCGTGGGTCGCGCGGCCAGGGGGCATCGGCGCAGCGGTAGGCGATGTTGGTGGCGGTGTGGTGGTCGCCGGGCACGCCGGGCACGCCCTCGGGCCGCGGAGGGCGGATGGGGAATGGCAGGGACGGCTCACGTCCGGCCGCGACGGCGGCGAAGGCCGCGGCGACGACGCCGAAGGCGCGCTCGTCGTAGATCCCGGCCACCAGCAGGGCACCCAGCTCGCCGACGGTCCAGGCGTGACCGCCGATGACGATGGGCGCTCGGGTGGCCCGGTCGAGGATCCCGGTGAGCGTGGCGTGCACCTGTGCGGAGGTCTCCCCCAGACCGTATTCGGAGTGCCGCCCGGCGACCCAGGCGGCGAGGGCCACTGTTCCCTCCTCGAACGCAGGGGTGCGGCCCATCTCGTAGGGCCGCCAGATCGTATCGGCGTTCACCGGGCTGTCCAGTACGAACCGGTCCACGCGGTGCGGGAACAGCGTGCCGTAGACGGTGCCGAGCAGTCCCGCGTACGAGCCGCCCAGGTAGGAGATCTTCTCCTCGCCGAGGGCCGCGCGGATGAGGTCCATGTCGCGGGCGGCGTTCGCGGTGGTGGCGTGCGGCAGGGCCCAGCCGGAGGCCCGTACGCAGTCTTCGGCGTACCGCCGGGCCTCGGCGGCTTCGGCGGGGAAGCGTCCGGGGGTCGCGGGGCGTACCCAGAACCCGCCGGGCTCCTCCTCGGGCTGCCCGCAGCCGATGGGCGTGCTGCGCTCGACGAATCTCATGTCGAACCCGACCAGGTCATACCGGGCGCGGACCTCGGCGGACAGCGCCGGGGCGAGGCTCACGGGCAGCGGGACGCCCGGCCCACCGGGTCCGCCGCCGGTGGTGAGCAAAACACCCCGGCGCCGCGCCGGGTCGGTGGCGGGCAGCCGGGAGATGACGACGGAGATGGTGCGGCCGCGCGGGCGGCGGTGGTCGAGGGGGACGGTGACCCGTGCGCATCGCAGGTCCGGCGTGCTCACCCCGGCGCACGCCTCCCACCGCAGTCCCTTGCCCCCGGTGGCGGTACCGGGTGCGGCGACCGCGGGGGCGGCCAGGGCCAAGGCGGCGACCGGTGCGAGCGCGGTGGCCGTCACGGCACGGACGAGGCGTCCGGACCGGCCCCGCCCGCGTGCCGGGGCGGCCGGGACCGCGCTCGTGCCGTTCCCTCCCGCGTCGCGCGGCACGTCCGGAGCACGGCCCGCGCTCCCCTGCCCGCGGCGGTGTGCCACCGAAGCCGCGGCCGCGGCGCCCCGTTCCCGGGAGGCGGGGGCCTGGGCCGCGTGGTCCGAGAGCCGTGTCACCCGGGGCAGGCGAGTGCCGTCTGGGGAGCCGCCCGTGGTGTCCGTCATGTCGTCACTCTCCGTCCTTCGTGCGTGCACGTCCGCCGGTCGGCCCCTCCCACGGCGGCGCCCGCGACGCGGGCATCGCCGTCCCGTTGCCCTGCTCCGGCCCGGCGCCGGGGCGCCGGACGACGGACCGGGGGTGCTATTGGGTGGTGCAGATGGTGCCGTTGATCCGGAAGACCGCGGGCGAGGGGTAGGCGCCCTCGTCGACACCGACGAAGCCGGCCGTGACCGAGCCGCCCGCCGGGATGGTCGCGTTCTCCGCGGCCGGAATGACTCCACGTCCTGGGAGCCGGTCGTCCAGGTGCCGCCCCACCCGCTGCCGGCCCGATCGCCACGGCGACGGCGAGCGCCGCCGGCAAGGCGAGGGGGGCTTTCCGTACGGGCATGGGTCTCCCTGCCGTGGAGGGCGGTTCGCGAGTGACCCGGGAAGGCCGGGCCCTGACGATCACCTGGCGCGCGGGCCGTGTCAAGCCGGCAGCGCCGGTCCGATCATGTCGGCCTGGTCAGGCGGATCGCCGCCCATGATCGTTTTCATGGTGTTTTCATGGCGCCCCCCGGTGGGCGGCCCGGCAGTGTCGGCGACGCCGTGCACGCCGGTCGTGTGCTTGTGACCGGCTGCACCATGCGTAGGCGGCGGGTCGTCCGCAGAGCATCCAAGGGATATCTGATCATGGAGCTCTTTTCAGCCTGACGGCCCTGGCCACGACGAACTGCGCAGAGCAGTGGCGGGCGAGAGGAGGCTCCCGGTAAGACAGCAGTCGACCAAGATCCGATGCCCCAGCCGGGAGCCTCGTTGCTGTCTTACCCGCCGCGATTCCGCTGTCCAACCGCACCCTGGTCCGCCTGGCCGAACTGACCCGCGCGCAGCGGACCGAACGCCGCTGCCGGTGGCGGCGGTTGGACCCGGCTCGGCAGGCGCCGCTGGTCCTGGCCGCTCCTGACGGCATCCTCCTGTGGACCTCCGGCTCCTTGCCCGGCTCGGTGCACGACCTCAAAGCCGCCCGGATCTGGGGCATCCTGCGCCGCCTGCAGACCGCCGACCTGGTCACCCTGCCTGATAGGAGGTACGTCGACGCCGGTGAGCACGTGCACGTGCCCTACAAGGGCCGCAACAAGCCCGCCTCGCAGAAGGCCGCCAACGCCGCCCACGCCAAGCTCCGCGGACCCGGCGAGCGCGCCAACGCACAACTGAAAACCTGGCGCATCCTGCGCAAACTCCGATGCTGCCCACTTCTCGCAGGTCAGCTCGTCAAAGCGATCCTCGTTCTTCAGGTCCGCGAAGCGGGATGAAAACATTCGGCGGCGTCATCCAACCTTTATGATCTCGCGGTGGAGATCTGGACGGAGCGCCCGACCAAGACCGACGTCGAAGCGGTCGTTCGCCGCTACTTCAGCCTGCTCCGAGCAGGGAAGATCCCTGAGGCCGAACAGCTCGTCGATCACTCATCGGTCCGGCATGTGCTCAAGTCGCTATGGGCCGGCTCGGTTGGAGCGAGCGCCGATGCGGACGAGGCGAGCTGCAACCTTGCTACCGACGGGTGGGAGCAGGATCTGTCTTGGCTCTGCGAACTCGATCTCGGGGGCTTCGACTGGGGCCACACTGGCAGCCATTTCTACGTCGAGGTCACCTACCGCGCGCAGATGATCGAGGTGTCATTGGGCTTTTGGGTCAAGCCTACCGACGCCGGCTGGGTCGTCGCGGGACCGTCCACCCTCTGGTAGGACACACGAAAGAGCAGCACGATCCGAGTGTCGGCTGGATCTCCCGCTGCGACGGCCCTACCTGCTCCCCCGCTAGCCTTGCCGCCCCCGGCCGTCACGGTGGCGGTGACCATGGCCCGCCGAATGACATCCACCGACATCCGATGACGAACTGCTGCGATAAAGCAGACATCCATAGGCTTTGACCAGCAGGTTCGCCACTTCATGTCAGCAGAAACCGTCACTGTACGTCAGGAAGAGCTCGACGAAGCTTTTCGTCATTCGAAACGATCTTCATTAAGGGTCGAAATAGCCTCTGAGCTGGACATTGACACGAAGCGACGATTTTGCAATGACACTTTTGTGACGACTCCCACGTATCGCGGCCTGCTCGAACCCGGCCCGATGTCCAACGATCTGATCGACCGCCTACTTGACACCGCGGGCACGTGGACCAGACGACCCCATCCACCTTCGAGAGAAGGACGCCCAACCAGATCTTTGTGGGACCGGGTGCGTCCAGGGCTTGGAGGCATCCCCCACCTCTGCCGTCAACGGCGCGTGCTCCAGGGGTTGACTCGCCAGCTAAAGCAGATAGCTTTTAGCTAATGTGATTAGCTAGGCGTTGACGAACCACCTGGAGGTAGTCATGACCGAGTTCCTGAACGTCGACGGCGGGACCATCGCTTACGAGGTGACCGGCACCGCCGGCCCGCTGGTGGTGCTCGCCCACGGCATGGGCGACAGCCGCGAGGCCTACCGGTTCCTCACCCCCGCCCTTGTGGAGGCCGGGTACCGGGTCGCCGCGGTGGACCTGCGCGGCCACGGTGAGTCCAGCGTCGGGTGGGCCTCCTGCACCCGCACCGCCCTCGCCGGTGACCTGATCGCCCTGATGCGCCACCTCGGCGGGCCGGCGGTGCTCGTCGGGCACTCCATCGCCGGCGGTGCGGCCACGATCGCCGCGGCCAAGGCCCCAGAACTGGTCACCGCGCTGGTCGAGCTCGCACCCTTCACCCGCAAGCAGCAGGTCCGGCTCGGTGACCTGCGGGTGTCCGCCTACCGCCGGGGTGCGACCCATCTGATGGGCACCACCATCTTGGGCAGCACCCGGCAGTGGGCCAAGTACCTGGACCTCGCCTACCCCGGCGTCAAGCCGGCCGACTGGGACGTGCGCATGAAACAGATCACCGCGATGCTGCAGGAGCCGGGCCGGATGAAGGTCCTGCAGGCGATGGGCAAGACCTCACCCGCCGACGCCGGTGAACAGCTGGGCAACGTCACCTGCCCGACGCTCATCGTCCAGGGCAGCCTCGACCCCGACTGGGCCTCACCTCGCGCCGAGGGCGAGGCGATCGTCGCCGGCCTGCCGACCGGACTGGGCCGGCTGGAGATGATCGACGGCGCCGGCCACTACCCGCACGTCCAACACCCCCGGCAGACCCTCGCCGCGATCCTGCGCTTTTTGGGCGGCGTCCGTGCCTAGGGCAGGCCTGAACGCGGCCACGATCGCCGCGGCCGGCGCCGCGCTCGCCGACGAGATCGGCTTCACCGAGCTGACCATGGGCCGGCTGGCCGAGCGGGTCGGAGTACGCACCCCGTCGCTGTACAAGCACATCGCCAGCCAGGCCGAGCTCAACCGGCAGATCGCGGCGCTCACCCTCGCCGAGGCCGCTGATGCGATCGGCACGGCCACCCAGGGCCGCGCCGGGCGTGACGCCCTGACCGCCGCGGCCCGCGCGCTGCGTGACTTCGTCCTCGCCCACCCCGGCCGTTACGCGGCCACCATCGGCATCACCTCGACCGGCCCAGACGACCCGATCACGGTCGCCGAGAGGCGAGGACTCGGCCCCTTCGAGGCGGTACTGCGGGGATACGACATCGCCCCGCAGGAGATACCCCACGCGCTACGCGCGCTACGCAGCGCCTTCCACGGCTTCGCCACCCTGCAGGCCGCCAACGGATTCCAATGGTCGGCCGACATCGACGAAAGCTTCGAATGGCTCATCGACTTCGTCGACCGCGGCCTGCGCGCCACCCCAGAGCCCGACCCCGGCCCTGCCGATCACCCATAGGCCACCCGCGCGGCCGACCCCTCACCCCCTCTCCTTCGCGTGAGCCAGAAGTGGAAACCACCATGAAACCCACCCTCACCTCCCTCATCGACATCAACCGCGCTCGCCCGACAGCGGCCGCCGCCCCAGGCCGTGGCCGAACTTCGGCTCGTCATCGCTCATAGCCTCACGGCAAGCGGCCGCCGGCCGCGGTCCGGGGCTGGTGAGGTCGCCGTGCGCCACGTGAATCCACTCCGCCCAAGTCGCACATCACAGCCCCCAGCTCACCGCAAGGCGAACGCGTCGCGGGTCACCAGGCGGGTCACCAACCCTTTGTTGTTCACCCAGAGCCGCCAGGTGATTTTTCCCTGCTTGTCCTTGCCGCCCCGTCCGAAGGAGGTCATCTCGCGGTAGGAGCGGGAGGCCGTGCGGAGTTGCGCCGGAGTGATCGTGCCCCGGTACTGGGTGCCGCCCTGATCAGGCAGGCGGTGGGTCGAGGCGCGCAGCAGAAGCGCCAAGGTGGCCGGCTCGAACACGTTGATGGATTGATCGCCGAAGACGGTGCCCCATTTCTGTGAGGGCCTGTCGACGCCGGCGCGTTCCCATGTCTTGCCGGCGGGAAGGTAGGTGCTGGCCGGAGCGACGTCGCAGTGGTAGTGCTTCCCATCGACGTCGATCATGTGCTGTACGTAGACGGCAGTGTCCGCACCATCAGGCCGGTTGGAGGTGGCGCGCCGCACGACGTCCGCGGCGACGACACCGGAGGGGCCGAACTGCAGCGTGCCCTTGCGGCGCACGGTCGTTGCGTTTTTCTTCCAGTCGAGACGGACGGTCTCGATGAGCCGCACGCCGTACCCGGTGCGGAACTGCTGTTTGAGCGCGTTCACCGGATTGACCACGGCGAAGGAGACGGTGGCCGCCTGGGCGGGTGCGGTCGTGGGGGAAGCGGGCAGGGCCACGACGGCGGTCGCGACGCCGGTGAGCCCGGCGATGAAGCGCTTCACGTGAATGCTTACGAGGATGCCCTCACCCCGTGTGAGAGGAATGAAGGCATTCTCGCAGAGCAAGATCGCGAAGGGTGTCGGTGTTGGTGAAGATATGTCGCATTAATTGGGGATGTTGCGTGCAGAAACCGTATGACGGCTGGCGGTGCGATGAGCGACACTTCTCGAACCGTTGGCCGCCTCCCACCGCCCGCCGCGGCGGTTGAGGAACGACGCCGGGGTGTCGGCGCCGGGCCAGGAGGCGCGGTCGGTGCGCCACTCGGTGATGGAGGTCCGCGCGGTGCCGTCCGGGAGCGGGATCTCGCGGGAGGTATCGCCCTTGCCGGAGCGGACGATGACCTTGCCCTTGCGCGCCGAGAGCGGGACGTCGTCGTCCAGGGCGACGAGCTCGGCGATCCGGTCGGTCAACGGCGCACCCGATAGCGCAGGTGAAGCACCCGGTTGCCCTGAATCACCACGTCAGGATCCTCCAACAGGTGCTGCGCGTCGACCGACCCGAAGTAGCGCTTGCCGGACCCGAACACCACGGGTACGACGTCCATGCGCACCTCGTCGACCAGACCCGCGGCAAGCAGCTGGCCACCGACGTCGCCGGCGGCGACCTCGACCAAGCGGTCACCCGCGAGCTCCTGCGCCTTGGCCACGGCTGCCTCGACGCCGTCGACGAAGTGAAACGGCGCCTCGGGGTCCCAGCCCTCGGGCATCGGCCGGTGCGACACGACGACCACGTGGTCGATCCCGCCCGGCGGCTTGCCGCCCCAGCCGTCCGTCATGTCGAAGACGTGGCGGCCGACGATCGTGACTCCGATCTGGTCCCAGTACGCCCGGGTGTAGTCGTGGGACGTCTGCGACACCTTCAGCTCACCGCTCTCGTCCAACGGGACGTCACCGCTGGACAACCAGTCGAACAGCGGTCCGGGCTGGTCATTCTCGTCCGCGACGAAGCCGTCCACCGACACCGAGCTGTACATGACCACCTTGCCCACGGGGCTCTCCTCTACTTTGGGGTGCCCCAAATTAGCGTGTCGTGAGCTGTCGCTCTTGTAAGAAATCAATCGGCCGGCAGCGGCCAGCCGTTCATCACGTGGCCGGGATGTTCGCGCAGGAACCGCCGCCGGACTTCGACGTACCGGGTCGGTGTGAGCCCGGTGAACGCCCGGAACTCGTGGCCGAAGTGGGCTTGGTCGAAGTAGCCTGCGCCACCGGCGAGGTCGCCCCAGTCGATCGGTCCGGCGGGGTTGATCGCGAACACGGTGGCGGCGAAGCGGTAGGTGCGGGCCAGCCGCTTCGGCGTGACACCGATGAGCTCCTTGAACCGCTGTGCCAGATGAGTGCTGCTGACACCGGCCGCCACGCTCAGGTCGCCGATCGCCACCGCCCCGCTGGCCGCCGCGATGACGCTGCTCGTATGGCGGACCAGCCCCAGGCCGGCGGTCTCGCACAGCCGTCGCATCAGCTCCTCCTCGAGCAGCGTCAGCATCTCGTGCGGTCCGTCCGCCGTGGCCAGCCGGTCTCGCAGCTCAGCAACGGCGGGCCGGCCCCAAACCTGCTCCACCGTCACCGGCCGGTCACACAGCTCGGCCGCGGGCATCGGCAGGAACGGCGCCAGCCCCCACGGCTTGACGTGCACGCCGACGGACCGGGTCCCCGGCGGATAGCCGAACTCGAAGGCGCGGGTGGGCATGGTGACCACGCAGCCGTCGGCGTACTCGGCCGTCTCGATGTCGGTGCCGGCGCGGATGCGGAACGGCGCCCCGAGGTTGACGATGAGCAACGCCGACGGACTCGGCGGCAGCGTCAGCCGGGCGTACGGCGGCGCACCCTCCAGGTAGTAAAGGTCGTCGATCAGCCCGTCCAGCGGCGGTCGCGGCACTCTGGACATGTACTCCACGCCCACAGTATCGCCGACGCCCCGCCGGCATCGAGCGCCGGGATGTCCAGCCGCGCTGCCGCCGGAACGGGCGAGCGTCCGGCGTTACGCAGTCGGCAGGTCGGTGAGGTCCAGGCGCCGGTCGGTGCGCAGCCGGATCTCACCGTAGGGGGTCATGTTGGTGTGGAACGGTGAACCCGGGTTGGTGTCACATCTGTTGACGCTCAAAGCATGATCGCCGGTCACGAAGGTGTCGTCAGCACGTCAGGTGCTACTTCCGGAATCACTCGATTCCGGAAGTGGATCAGCCACCGGCTTCTGGAAACGCGCCTGAAGGCATGGCGCAGAACCCGCGGAGAGCTTCCGGCCTGGGTGCCGACGACGCTGACCTGCCATTCGTCCTTCAGCCGCTGCTCCACGACGGCGACCACCTCCGGGCAGGCGCCGAGCGGGAACACCGGCACCTGGTCGCGGCCGGCGTGCCGCATCAGGGCGTGCCACAGGTCGATGCCGGCGATGCGCTCCAGCCGGGCGCCGTACTTGCGGCGGATCGACCACACCACGCTGATGCCGTCGGCGTAGATGTGGCGGGGGTGCGGGCGGCGGCCGCGGCCGCGCTGCTGGCCCGCCTCGACACGGCGTGATGGTGCTGGCAGCGGGCGCGGGCGGTGATCAGAAGTCGTCGTCGAGCTGGCGGCGTGGTTGGCCTCCTGCTCCCGAACGTGTCCCTAGACATCCGAGCACGTTGTGGTGTCAAGCGATGGCTGATAGGCGAGGTGAAAACGCGACGGACTCGTCGTAGGTTCGGCGCTTTTGGAGGCAGTGATAAAGGCAGCCGATCAGGCGGTTGAACAGGTGCCGTAGAGCTGCGGTATGGGCGTCGTTGGCTGCTTTGCGATGGTCGTAGTGCGCCCGCGCCCCTGGTGAGGGCCGTAGTGCGGCGAACGCCCAGATGTAGCCAGTGGCGGCCAGGCGGTCGTTCTTCACCTTGCGGGTCATGATGTGCCGCGACGTGCCGCTGGCTCGGGTGACCGGCGCCGAGCCGGCATACGCCTTCAAGCCGCGAGCATCGGCGAAGCGGGTCCGGTCGTCACCGATCTCGGCCAGGATGCGGGCACCGATCAGCGGGCCGGCCCCCGGGAAACAGTGATGATTTCGGCGTCGGGGTGCCGGGTGGAGGCCTCCTCCACGAGGGTGGCCAGGTTCTGCTCGGCTGTGCAGGCCGCTTCGAGCTGGTTGAGCAGCGCGGTGAGCTGGTGACCCATGGCCTGCTTGACCAGATCAGGTAGACGCATGTGTTCGGCGCGGAAGATCGCGTGAAGTCGTTCGACGCCTTGGTCGACGTGGCGAACTCGCCCGGCCCGTTCGAGCGCGGCCCGCAGTTGCCCGCGGGTGAGGACGGCGGCGCGGGCGGGAGTGGGTGCCGGCGCGAGGATGACCCGGGCCTCGGCCCTGGTGACGCCGCCGTTGCGCAGGTGCGCAAACGCCTCCAGGGCGGCGGAGAAGTAGTCGTGCAACAGCGACCGGATCCGCTGGCCGAGAATGGTCGCCGACGCCGGCCAGCAGCTCCAGCAGCGCGCGCAGGCCTGCGGCGTCGTTGCTGATGCGGGTCTCGGCGACCCTGCCGCCGGTGCCATCGACGAGGGCGATGTCGTGGTGGTGTTCGGCCCAGTCGATCCCGCAAAACAGCTTCGCCAGTGCTCCTCCAAAGACAAGCAGCCGATCATCGGTGCAGCTCAAAACCGCAGCGAAGACGCGCGGCCCGCTAATCGAAGGACTCGCCGGTCCGACATCCGATCAGCCGTTCGCGACCCCAGCGATCCACGGGGCCTCCTGTTGCAAGAGCTCACCAGCTCGGCCGCGTTTAGGAGGTCGACCCCGCAGACGGGCTCGAACCACGAACACCACGCTCGTCGAAAAGCCGTAGTCGTGGCGGGCGAACGCCAGGAGGGCCGGTCTGGGGTCAGGTCTTGAAGACCCTCCCAAAGTCAGGCTCATCAGCCCGGCATCCATCGATCACAACGGCGGCGGATCACCCGATGAGCAGACACCGGCCCCGGCCGGTCTGGGGATAGGCATCCAATCCCCAGACCCCTGCCCGTGACGGCCAGGAGCAGGCAGCCCGTCACAGTGGGAGACCTGGGGCGATAGGGCTTAGCGTTACTTTTCGTACCGATGTTCCTCAACCCCCGATGCGACGTTCGCAGCGGTTCAAAATTTGAACTGGATGCGGCGTGCGATCGGCCAGACGATCGAAGCGCAGCACGGACATCGAAAGGAAATAATGGATCATGGACAGTGACAACAGCGTACTGACGGCGATTGGAAACACGCCGCTGGTGAGACTGCGCAGGGTCGTACCGGCCGGATGCGCGGAGATCTTCGTCAAGGTGGAGGGCCAGAACCCGACTGGGAGCATGAAGGACCGAATGGCCCAGTCAATGATCACGAGAGCCGAGGGCGATGGGCGGTTAAGGCCCGGTGACACCGTCGTCGAGTACACGGGGGGCAGTACCGGTGCCTCCCTCGCTCTGGTGTGCGCGGCCAAGGGCTACCGTCTGCGGATTGTCAGCTCGGATGCCTTCAGTGAGGACAAGCTGATCCAAATGGCGGCGCTCGGCGCGGAGCTCACCCTCGTGCCCAGCGAGAACGGGCTGATCACCAAGGCCCTCATCCAGAGCATGATCGAAACCGCCCGGGAGTTCAGCCGGCAACCGCGCACGTACTGGACCGATCAGCTGAACAATGCTGACAGCATCGTCGGCTACCACCCCATGGGCGAGGAGATTTGGCAGCAGACAGGGGGACGAGTCGATGCATTCGTCCACTCGATCGGGACGACGGCCTCACTTCGCGGAGCGATGACTCCCCTCAAGCGTCACAATCCAGCGCTTCGAGTCGTCGCGGTAGAACCAGCGGAGTCCGCCGTGCTCTCCGGCGGCCAGCCCGGCGCACACCGCATCGAAGGCATTGGCATCGGCTACCTTCCGCCGATGTGGGATCCCACCCTTCCGGATGACATCGTTCCCATCTCCACCGCCGACGCCGAGGAGATGGCCAGGCGTCTGGCTCGGGAAGAGGGATTATTCGCCGGGACGTCGTCCGGAGCAAATGTCCTCGCCGCCATCCAGCTCGGGCAGCGGCTGGGGCCGCAGGCCAGGGTCGCGACCCTGCTGGTCGACTCGGGGCTGAAGTACCTCAGCACCAAGGTGTACCAACGCTGATCGAGGCTCTTCCTGCGGTTGCCTCCACGGAGGTGGTGTACGAGTTTCCCAGGTAGAGGGCGTGGTGCCGTGAAATGAGGACGGCCATCGCGTGATCCTTCAGGTTGCGGGGGTTGAGGAACATCGGAACGAAAAGTAACGCTAAGCCCCATTATCCCAGGTCAGGTCCCCCGCTGCGGGCTGCCTGCCCCTGGCCGTCACAGGCAGAGGTCTCGGGCTTGAACGTCACGAGATCAGGTCCGGCATCTCGCGCCGCGGTAACGACCGGGGTCCTGTTCCTGCAGGTCGTGATGCTCCCTACGTACCTTTTTGCCACCCTGTCCAGCTGGGAGCCCAGCACAGCGGAACGGCCGGTCACGATAAGAACCATGATCACGTTCCCTTGGCGCCACTTTTCGTTCCGATGTTCCTCAACCCCCAAACACGGCTGTCGTGCCTGGTGACACACCGGCTCGCGGCGATCCTGTCAACGGATGTGACACCAGCCCGGGTTCACCGTTCGCTCCTACCGGACCCCCAGATGAATCCTGATCATCCGACCGCGGCGGGTCTGTCCCTCTGGCGGCTGTCCTTGGTCCTCCTGGTTGTACGAAGGAGTGTCGCAGCGGCGGAACACCGAACTCTTCGACGCCTTTGACCAGCGTCCCGATTCACCCACGGGAGGAGCGACCCGGGGGGCGGGCGACGGGTGGCCCGCCCCCCCACTCTCCGGCCGCTGTCATTCGGCGCGCGACATGACCGTCGGGCTCGCGTCCGATGACTCCTTCGGGCTTGCCTAGAAGGACTTCGGCTCAAGGAACGAGCCCCATGTGTATTGGCCAGAGCTGTTGATTTGCCACGTGACCTGGCCGACCACCGTCTCCCAGCTGGGGTTGTCGGGGTCCAGCGAAGTGGTGTGGTCGTAGTAGTTGTTCCTGGGATCCAAACAGTCGATCCAGGTGTACCAGCCGGCGCCCAGGTAGAAATTCGTCCGCAGCGGCGTCACAGCGTGGCTCCAGGACTGCTCCCAGTCATAGTTGCCGGCGGCCAGGTAGATCCGACGGTCCACGCACGAGGTGTCCCAGTTGTCTATCGGCCATTGGGAAAGGTACTGGGTCTTGGAGTTGTACGCGGTCGTTCCCGCATCAGCGGCGACAGGTGCCGAAACGGACGCGGTCAGGACGAGGAATCCGCCTACGAGAAGGAGAAGTTTCTTTCGGTTCATCGTTGTCCTTCGATGCTCGGGTGTGGCCGATTCGAGCCAGGCACGCAGGCCGCCGAGGCCTCACTACGGAGAAGAGCGTCGCGCCGGGCGAACGCCCCGCGTCTACGTGCGCCTCGTCCAATGACCCCAGAAACAATGCGCTTCCGGCCATTACGGACTCCTTGTCGCTCGACGCTGGTGAAAGGTGGAACGGGGGACTCTTTGGGCGGCTTGCCACGTCAGCGGCGCGTTGTCCCGATCGGTATGGGATTCGCATGCGTCGGCGTACACCCGCTGGAGAGGCCGGGAGCAACTTGCGTGATGAAAGTCATGCTAACCAAGCAACTTTCATGACGCAAGCATGTGGGTAGACTGTGACGCATGCTGGGGAAGACCTACGACTCAGAGGTGTGTTCGATCGCACGCGCCCTCGAGTTGATCGGCGAACGCTGGAGCCTGCTGATCATCCGCGACGCCCTGTTCGCGGGAGCGACCCGCTACAGCGACTTCCACCGCCGCCTGGGCATCGCGACCAACATCCTCAAGACCCGCCTCGACGGCTTCGTCGAGACCGGGATCATGCGGCGCCACCGGTATTCCGAGCAGCCCGAACTTTACGAGTACCTGCTGACCGAAAAAGGGCGTGCGCTCGCACCCGCACTGGTCGCCCTCACCGAATGGGGCGACCAGTGGTCAACCGACGGCGAGCCGCCGATCCTCTACACCCACGCGGAGTGCGGCGCCGGAATCACCCAGCAAACGGTATGCGCCCACTGCGGCCGCGTGGACGACCCAACCGAGATCCACGCCACGATCGGCCCCGGAATGCCCCCCGACCGAATACCCCGAAACGCCTGATCTTCGCCGGGCCCGCACAAAACACCAGCGGCTCGCCACCGCTGAGTGGTCGGCGCCGTTGAGACAGCTGCTCACGTGTACTGCGCCGACGCTCAGGCTCGCATCCCTCGGCAATGAACTCGCCGACCTCCGTCTTCGAAGCCGTTCAGGCCGTCGGTGTCGGCGCAGGCGATGAGGATGTCGCGCACGCCGCGGTTTTTCAGATCGGTCATTACCGAGGTCCAGAAGCGGGCGGATTCGCCGGCGGTGGCGTGGTCGAGCGGGGTCTTGGCCGGCCAAATCCCGAGGACGTGCTTCTCGCCGTCGGCGTCGATGTCCGACCGCGAGGTAGGCAGGCCTGGCCTGGACGCTGTGGTCGTCTCTGGCTTTGACCACAATGGCGTCCAGGAATTCCTTCAACATGGCCGGAACCGGGCAACCCCATGTGGGGTGGCGATGGCCGCGATCCATCCCTTCAGCGCGCGGACATCGACGGCACGATTCAGGCGCCGGCGCCGCCGTCCACCGGCACGATCGCGCCGGTCACCATCGAGGCCCGGTCGCTGAGCAGCCACGCGGCCACCTCGGCGACCTCACGAGGCTCGGCCATCCGGCCGAGCGGGATGCCCGCGTTGATGCGCTCGACGGTACCCGGGGACGCCGCCTCCCACGTGTCGATCATCTCCGTCGCGGTGCCGCCGGGGGTGATGCCGTTCACGCGGATCCCCTGCCGTCCCCAGGTCACGGCGGCAGTCTCGGTGATGCTGTTGAGCGCGCGCTTCATCGCGCCGTACGCGGGAAGCTCCGGGTTCGCGCGGCGGCTGCCGATGCTCGAGGTGTTGACGATCGCCCCGCCACCGCCCCGGCGCATGAGCGCGGCCTCGGCCGTCATCGCGGTCCAGTGCGCGCGGAAGTTCACCGCGAACTGCTCCTCGACGTCCTCGTCGCTCGTCGTGTCCAGCGGCCCGGGCCGCTGGATCGCCGCGCCGTTGTTGAACGCGCCGTCGAGCCGTCCGTGCAGCTCCTCGACGTGATCGACCGCCGCGCGGACACTCGCCCGGTCAGCAAGGTCCACTGTCACGGCATCCGCGACGCCGCCGCCGGCGCGGACCTCGGTGACGATCCGCTGGAGGGCGTCGGTGCTGCGGGCTGCGAGCACCACGGCGGCACCTTCGGAGGCGAAAAGCCGGGCCGCGGCCGCCCCGATGCCGCGGCTGGCACCGGTGATGAACACGACCTTGCCGGTGAGCAGGCCGATGGGTGCGATTTCGATGGTCTTCGTCATGACGACAGCGTCAGGCCGGCCTCCCGGCCGGATACAGGCACAGGCGGTACCAGGATCCGTCGCCGCCCGGCGTGCACACTGGGGGTATGGACAAGCAGGAGCTCGGAGCCTTCCTCCGGAGCCGCCGCGAGCGGCTCCGGCCGCGTGACGTCGGCCTGCCCTCGGGTTCGCGACGCCGGACACCGGGTCTTCGCCGCGAGGAGGTGGCGGTCCTCGCCCACATCTCCACGGAGTATTATGTCCGGCTCGAGCAGGGCAGGGCACCGCGCCCGTCGGGCGAGGTCCTCTCCGGGATCGCGGGCGCGCTGCGGCTGACCGACGCCGAGTCCGATCATCTCCACGTCCTGGCGGGCACCGCGCCCAGCCGTAGCGGACTGCACCGGCGCGACGTCCGGCCGAGCATCCTCACGCTCCTCGAACGGCTGCCGCAGACGGCCGCTTTCGTGACATCCGCCGCGTTCGAGGTGCTCGCGTGGAACGATCTCGCGGCCGCGCTCATGGAGGACTTCTCCGCCCTCGCCCCCAAGGACCGCAACCTCGCGCGCCGGGCGTTCCTCGGCTCGGCGCGCACCGACGCGGCGCTGTACGGGATCTCCGACGCCGCGGAGTTCCGGCACCACGCCGTCATGGGGCTTCGATCCGCCCTCGCCCGGTACCCGTCCGACCCCGCGGTGATCAACCTCGTCGACGAACTCCGCGACGGCAGCCCCGAGTTCGCCCGGCTCTGGGAACGACACGACGTGCAGGCCGCACCGATGCTCACGAAGACCTTCCGTCACCCGGTCGTCGGGGAGATCACCGTCGACTGCGACTCACTCACGCTCACCGACCGTGACCAAAACCTCGTGCTCTACAGTGCGCCGTCAGGATCCCGTGACGCCGAGGTTCTGGCTCTTCTGAACGTATTGGGAGCCGAGAGCGTCAACGCGAGCAGATCGCTTTGACGGAGGGGGACCTGCTGTGCGTCCAGGAGGTCGACCGCCTCGGCCGCAACCGTCCACCCCCGTCACGACCACGGCCGGGTGCGCCGGTACTGTCCGGGCGGCATGCCGAACTCCCGTTTGAACGCTTTGGCGAAAGCGAACTCCGAGGAGTACCCGCCGCTCTGCGCGACCACGCGTAGCGGCGCCTCGCTCGTGGCGAGAAGCCGGCCGGCCACGGTCATCCGCCACCACGTCAGGTACGCCATCGGTGGCTGCCCCACGACGGCCGCGAACCGCCTGGCGAAGGCCGCCCGCGACAACCCGGCGCGGGCGGCGAGCGCCTGCACGGTCCACGCGTGGGCGGGGTTGCGGTGCAGGGCGTGCAGCGCGCCGGCGATCGCCGGTCCGGGGCTGAGCGAGACCGCGCTCGCGGTGGCACCGGGCGGGCTGTTGATCGTGTACGGCTGGCTGGACCCGCGACCGGCCCCCCTGCCGCTGAACTGGCCGCTGACCGTGCACGGCTTCAACGTGGATCTCATCACCGCCGACCCGGAGCGCCTGGCGCGCGCCGGGGCCTTCATCGGGGCGGGCCTGCGCACCGGGACACTCACCCCCGTCATCGACCGCACGTTCGACCTGGCCGATGTCGCCGAGGCCCACCACCACCTGGAATCGAACACTCAGTTCGGCAAGATCGTCGTCACCGTCCAGCACTGAACCGGTCCCGGACGCACCCCGAGGTCCAGGCGAACCCACCGGGCCAGAACCCCTGGCGAGCGTCCAGGGCGCGGGGCGCGAGCTTGGGGGCGTCGTCGCGGCGGACGACGGCGGGGCCGAGTCCGAGCTGGGTGAAGAAGCGGGCGATCGGCGCCCCGCGGCCGGCCTATGTCGCCCAAGCGAAACGGAACGCGGGCGTGAGCACGTTGGCCCCGAAACTTGGTTGCCGAAGGTGGCGCGGGCGGGACGGGTGCGGAAGACTGCCTCGATGGCTGCTGAGTACGCCCAGAGTGACCGGTTCCGTGGTGCCCGCATCCACCTGTGCGACCTTTCCGGTCTCGAGATCCGCGATTGCGAGGTCAGCGGCCTGAAGATCGTCGACTGCTATGGGAGCGACGTCTACCTCGGTGGCGACTTCGAGCGTCTCGTCGTCAACGACATCGACGTGACCGCCTACGTCGAGGCCGAGCTCGACCGGCGGCACCCCACGCGGGTGCTGGCGCGTGAGGCCGCGTCCCCCGACGACTACCGGGCTACTTGGGATGCCATCGAGGCGCTGTGGGCGGCGACACTCGACCGCGCCAGGCTGTTGCCCGAGGCCAAGCTGCACGAGCAGGTCAACGGCGAGTGGTCGTTGGTCGAGACCCAACGGCACCTGCTGTTCGCCGGCGATGCCTGGCTCGGCAATGCCGTGCTGGAGGAGGAAGCGCCGTACCATCCGTTGGGCTTCCCTTACGGCGGGATGCCGTCCGACGCGACGGCGAAGCTCGGTCTCACCCTCGACGCCACCCCGACACTCGACGAGGTGCTCGCGCCGCGGCTCGCCCGCATGGCCACGATGCGGCGTGTCGTCGACGGGCTCACCGAGGCCGAGCTCGATCGGGTATGCGGTCGCAGGCCGGCGGACCCGTATCCCGACCAGGAGTACGTCGTGCGCCGCTGCCTCAAGGTGGTGCTGAAGGAAGAGGCCGAGCATCACCGCTATGCGGTGCGCGACCTCGCCGTGCTCGAGGCCGGTGCCTGAACCGGCGCCGACCCGGCCGGAAATGACCTCCAGCCGCATTGCGTGCTGCTAGGACGGTCATCTAGCGGTTACGTCGACCAAAGACCACACTAAAGCGCCCAATTCAGCATCTACCACCCAAAAGGCTCTACTGTCCTTCGTGAGCACCCCACTTCGAGTGGCTCGATTACCTGCGCACGGGCCGGCTCAATGAAGTCCTTGACCGGCGTCCAGTTCCCAACGAGCTCGTTCTCGTCCGGCACACGCGCCACGCGGCATCCGGCTCTCTCGCGAAGCGGTCAGTCGAGCCGCCGCATACCTCACGAATCCGGATCAATACTGGCCACACACGATCGCCGACGTCGGACAATCCGAGAAAGATCCCTTAGTGGTCCGTCAGCGGTGTCGCTGACCTGGGTGAACTCAATCGCGTGTACCTGGCTGCACGACTCTTACCGACAACCCGGCTTCACCGCGGAGGAGCCGAACGGCCGCTACGTGGGCGACATCACCTGTCTGCCCGTCGGTGGCGGCGCGTTCCTCGTTCGGCGGGCGGGCCAGGGAAACGGAGTGGCCGCAAGGTCAGCACCGCGCCCCGGTCCGACCCGACAACGTGGATGATCATGTTGATTGAAGCCGGGTGATGTCCGACGGGCGCGAACTGATGTGAGGACATGGGCAAGCCGCCGTCGGACGTCGATGTTCTGGTCGAGCGCTGGACCCTGCCGCGAGATGAGTGGAACCTTCTCACCGGGTGCGACGGCGGGGGCCGCGTCGGCCGGATGCGCTGTGAGCCGCCCGCCGCTCAGCCGGAGCGCTCAGCCGCCCACGCGCCGAGGCTTTCTTCGGTGAGGACCTGGTCCAGCGCGGTGGCCGCTGCCCCGTGCAAGGCTCCGTCCTCGCCGAGGACGGCAGCCACCACCGGTGGCGGGTCCAGGCGGCGAAAGCTCATCAGCCCGTCGGCCAGGGCCGAGTCGAACTCCGTGGCGGCTGCGGAGCGCAGCGGTTCGGCGAAGCCGCCGAGCGTGACGATACCGGGATCCAGGGCGTTGATCAGTCCGGCGAGGCCGCGGCCGAACCCGCTCGCGGCCCGTCCCACCGCGGACCGGACCGCCGCGTCCCCCTTCGCTCTGGCCAGGGCCGTCTGCGCGTAGCTGCGCGGGTCGCGAGGCGGCGGCTCTCCGAGGTGACGGGCGATGGCCCGGCCGTCGACTGCGAGGTCCCAGCAGCCCAGCGCGCCACACGGGCAGCGCAGCGCGGGATCGCCGAGCGGGAGATGGCCGAGCTCGCCGCCGGTGCCGGTCGCGCCCGTGACAGGGCGGCCGTCCACGACCAAAGTGCCGCCCACGCCCACCTCGATCGTGACGTGCAACGCCGTGCCGACCTCGGACCCGGCGCCGTAGCGGGCCTCGGCGGCGCCGGCCAGCGTCGCGTCGTTGCCGACGAACAGCGGCAGGCGCGGCTCGGGTGCCAGTGCGGCGAGGTCCACCGCGTCCCAGCCCAGTGCCGCGGACTGCACGACCCGGCCGTGCCGCACGGTCGCGGCGACCGCCACCGACACGGCCCGGACGCGGCCCCCGTGACGTTCGTGCACCCGCCGTACCGCCTCCGCGATCGTGCGGATCACCTGGCCGGGGTCGCGGCCGGCGTGCGTGGCCGCCTCGGCGAGGCGCGGCCTGCCGTCGAGCTCCGCGACCGCGATCCGCCAGTCCTCCTGCCGTACGTCGACGGCGACGACGACCGGGCCGTCCGGATGCGGGCGCAGGACGGTCGTCGGGCGGCCCCGGCCGGAGACGGCGGCCGGGCTCTCGACGAGCAGCGCCAGCTCGCGCAGCCGCGCGGTGATCTCGGTGGTCGACCCCGTGGTGAGGCCGAGCCGCTGCGCCACGCCCGCCCGGGTCACGCCCGGCTCGCGGCGCATCTCCTCAAGCACGGCCAGCGCGCCGCGCCAGCGGGCGTCCCGCGCGCGGACGGACCGCGCGCGGCCTGCGGGGCTTGTCATGGGTGCCGACGCCTCCTATATCCTCGTGTAACGAGTTTATCCGAGGGGGCCCCTGTGCGGCGACAACGGCTGGATCTCGAAGCGCTCGAAGCGGTGCTCCTGGACATGGACGGCACCCTCGTCGACTCCGACGCATCAGTCGAACGTGCCTGAACGCCCTGCGCCACCTCCTGACGGTCCGGCGCCGGCTGGCCGGGCTCCTCGCCGTGACCGACGCGGTGACCAGGCAGGAGGCCGGCGCACCGGTGACCGCCTACCGCCGGGGCGATCCGCGGGCGGTGGCGAACCTGCGCGACACGCCGTCGGCCGAGGTGGAGCCGCCGGTGCCCGCAGTGTTCGACAGCGACGATCCGGCGGTCACCGCCGACCGCCCCAAGTGCGGCCGGGTCCGCCTCGCGCCGCAGCAGGCGCTCCTGCCAGCGGCTCGATGACCGGCGGACGGCATTCCTCGTCACGGCACTGCCGCCGGCGCTCGCCCATGACGAGGTCGAGCCCGTAACGGACCCCGCAAAGGCCGATCGATCGAAAGGACGACACGATGTCTCATCCGGTGACCCCGTTCCGCCTGCACGTCCCCGAGGCCGATCTGCGCGATCTGCGCGACCGCCTGGCCCGTACCAGGTGGCCGGAGAAGGAGACCGTGGATGACTGGTCCCAGGGCGTCCCGCTCGCCTACCTGCGGGAACTGTGCCGCTACTGGGCCGAGAAGTACGACTGGCGGGCCACGGAGCGGCGGCTGAACGCGCTGCCGCAGTTCCGCACGACCATCGACGGGCTCGGCATCCACTTCGTGCACGTGCGCTCACCGTACGAGGACGCGCTGCCGCTCGTTCTCACGCACGGCTGGCCGGGCTCGATAGTGGAGTTCTTGAAGGTGATCGGCCCGCTGACCGACCCGTCGGCCCACGGCGGCGACGCGGCCGACGCGTTCCACGTCGTGTGCCCGTCGCTACCGGGCTACGGGTTCAGCGACAAGCCGGTCGGCACCGGCTGGGGCGTCGAGCGGATCGCCGCCGCGTGGGTCCGGCTCATGGCCCGGCTGGGCTACGACCGGTACGGCGCCCAGGGCAGCGACTGGGGCACCAGCATCACGACGAGCATCGGCCGGCAGGACCCCGGGCACGTGGCGGGCATCCACCTCATGCCGCCCCTCGCCGCCCCCGACCCGGCCACGATGGACGACCTCACCGACGCCGAACGCGCCGCGCTGGCCGCGCTGGAGCAGGCACAGGAGTGGGAGGACGGTTACTCGCTGGAGCAGTCCACCCGGCCGCAGACCATCGGCTACGGCCTCGTGGACTCCCCGGCGCTGCTGTGCGCGTGGATCGTGGAGAAGTTCCGCTCCTGGACAGACTGCGACGGGCATCCGGAGAACGCCCTCGGCCGCGACGAACTGCTGGACAACCTCATGCTCTACTGGCTGCCGGGCACCGGCGCGTCGGCCGCCCAGCTGTACTGGGAGAGCTTCAAGCAGGTCCAGCGGCGCTTCGCGGACGCGACGACCGACGTGGTGACGGTGCCGGCGGGATGCTCGATCTTCCCCAAGGAGAACCCGCGCCCCTCCCGCCGATGGGCCGCCAAGCGCTTCACCGACATCCGGCACTGGAACGAGCTGGACCGGGGCGGCCACTTCGCCGCCTTCGAACAACCCGAGGCGTTCGTGGACGAGGTACGGACGTTCTTTCGCCTGGTCCGCTGAGTCCCGGTGGCCCCCGAACAGCGCCCGCGGCGCGCTACGGCGCCTGTTCGCCGGGCCACCCTGGCCGAACGCGCCTAGGAGCGGCAGAGACGGCGGTGCGTGTGACGATGGGAGGGTGACGCAGACGATGACCGCCTGGGTGGTCCGCCGCCCCGGCCCCATGGCCACCCACCCGCTGGAGCGGGTACGGCTGCCCGTGCCCGAGCCCGCCCCCGGTGAGGTGCTCGTCCGGGTCGAGGTGTGCGCCGTCTGCCGCACCGATCTGCATCTGGCCGAGGGCGACCTGGCCCCCCGGCGGCCCGGCACGGTGCCCGGGCACGAGGTGGTCGGGCGCGTCGCGGCCTGCGGCCCCGGAGCCGAGCGGCTCTCCGTCGGCACCCGGATCGGCGTGGCCTGGCTTCGCTCCGCCTGCGGTGAGTGCCGTTACTGCACCCGGGGCCGCGAGAACCTCTGCCCGTACTCGCGCTACACCGGCTGGGACGCCGACGGCGGCTACGCCGAGTACCTGACCGTGCCGCAGGACTTCGCCTATCCTCTGCCCGAGGACCAGCCCGCCGAGAAGCTGGCCCCGCTGCTGTGCGCGGGCATCATCGGCTACCGGGCACTGCTCCGCGCAGAGTTGCCGCCAGGCGGGCGGCTGGGCGTGTACGGGTTCGGCGCCTCGGCCCACCTCACCGCCCAGGTCGCCCTCGCCCAGGACGCCACGGTGCACGTGCTGACCCGCTCCGCCTCCGCCCGCGGGCTCGCCCTGGAGCTGGGCGCCGCCTCGGCGGGCGGCGCCTACGACGTTCCTCCCGAACCGCTGGACGCCGCCGTCCTGTTCGCCCCGGTCGGCGACCTCGTCCCGGTGGCGCTGGCCGCCCTGGACCGCGGCGGCACCCTGGCCGTCGCCGGAATCCATCTCACCGACATCCCGCCGCTGGACTACTCCGACCACCTGTTCCAGGAGCGCACGCTGCGCAGCGTCACCGCCAACACCCGCGCCGACGGCCGGGCCCTGCTGGAGCACGCCACCCGCCATCCACTGCGCGTCACCACCACCGCCTACGACTTCGAGCAGGCCGACCAGGCGTTGGCGGACCTGGCCGCCGACCGTGTCACCGGCGCCGCCGTCCTCCGTGTCGGCGATCGATCACCTGCCGCAGATCGCGGTGTCGGGTAGGCGGGTCAGCCGGTGGAGGGGACACGTGCCGGGAACGGGGTGAGCTCGGCGACGTTGTCGGTCAGGTGGCAGGTGAGGAAGCGGCGGACGTCGGCGTAGCTGGCCCGGCCCAGCTCGACCGCGCCGACGATGGTGGCGAAGTGGTCGTCCAGCAGGCTCCGTCGTACGGGAAAGCCCGGCACCCGGCGGCACCGCGGCCCGCCCCCTGCGGAGATCGTCTACGCCCCCCGTGGAGCAGGAAGGGCCTCGAGATCACGGATCGGGCAAGGACACCCGATGGTCAACGCGATGTAGACTATTCACATCATGGCAAGTACATCGGGTGGAGGTCGCGACGTCGAGCACCTGGCGTCCCGGCTGCGGATGCTGACCCTGCAGCGTTCGGACGCATGGCTGGACCTCGACCTCACGCTGCCGCAGCTGCGCGTGTTGTTCGCCGTCCGTCGCCGAAACGGCTGCACGGTCTCAGAGCTGGCCGAAACCCTCGGACGGCGACTCGCGGCCACGTCCGCTCTGGTGAACCGGATGGTCCGCGCCGGGCTTCTGTACCGGGTGAGCGATCCCGACGATCACCGGCGGATACGGCTGAAGCTCACCGACGAGGCGGAACGGATGCTGACGACGACGGACCAGCGGTCGGCGGAGAGGTTCGCGGCCATCTTGGGACGCATGAGCGCGCAGGGCCGGACGGCGCTGGCCGGCGCCCTGAACGAGCTCATCGAGCTCGTGTCGTCGGACCTCTCCGAAGACCGCGCACCGGGCCCCGACCCCTACCGCACGGAAGAAGGACCCTCATGAGCACGTATCCGTACCGCAACCCCTATGAGGGCCTATCCGAAACGATCGACATCAAGGCCGTCCGCGACGCCGGTTTCCGGCAACACCGGTTCGATACCGGGGTCGTGCGGCTCAATTACGTGGTGGGCCCGGACAACGGACCTCCGCTGGTCCTGCTGCCGGCGCAGATGGGGACCTGGGAGAGCTACCAGCGGGTACTGGTGCCGCTGTCACGGCGGCTGCGGGTCTACGCGGTCGACGTGCGCGGGCACGGCACGTCGAGCTGGACCCCGGGCGAGTACTCCTGGAAACACCTCGGCGCGGACATGACGGCCTTCCTCTGTGAGGTCGTGCGATCCCCTGCCGTCATCGCCGGCAATTCCTCCGGCGGGCTCCTCGCCCTGTGGTGCGCGGCCAACCTCCCCGACCAGGTCGCCGCGGCGATCCTGGAGGACGCCCCGGTCTTCTCCGCGGAGATGCCCCGCTTCCGTGACCGCGACCGCTTCGTGTACGGCGGGCTGAAACACCTCGTCGACACCCTCGGTGACCCCCGCCACCGCGATCTCGCCGACTACTTCCGCGGCCTGACGCTCCCGGTCTCCGAAACCCGGGAGAAGCGCGTCCCGGACTGGTTCGTCTCCTTTCTGTCCCGCCGCGTCCAGGCATTCCAGACTCGCCATCCCGGCCGGCCGGTGGACATCCCTTACTTTCCTCTCAAGCTCCGTCTGCTGCTCAAGTGCCTGTCCATGTACGACGTGGACTTCGCGCGGGCCTTCGTCGACGGCCGGTTCTACAAGGGACTCGACCACGCCGACGCGCTCACTCACGTGTCGTGCCCGCTGCTGGTGCTGCACGGTGACTGGCGGCGCGTGCCGGGCCGCGGCCTGATCGGCGCGATGGACGACGAGGACGCGGCCCGGATCAGGCGGCTCGTACCGCACAGTCGATACAGGAAGATCAAAGCCAATCACGTGATCCATATGTCGAGACCCCGCCGGTACGTGGAAGCGGTGAACACCTTCCTCGGGGAGGAGGTCCTGGGCGAGGGCGCCCCGTAGCCGACCTCCGCACCGCATCCCCGCCCCTGGGGCTGCCGGCCGGTTCGGTCAGCGTTCCTCCAGCACCTCGGTGACCGGACGGCGGACGCCCTGGCTGTCGTCGAAGGTGATGCCCAACCGCATGATCATCTGGGGGTACTCCTGCGAGCACAGCTCCTGGCGCAGGAACTCCCGCAGGTGGAACATCTCCAGCGCCTGGGTGTGGAAGGCCGCGCTGAGACCGTAGGCGGAGGCGTGCAGCAGGATCCGTTGCAGTGCCTGGCCGGCCGCGATCCAGTCCTGGCGGGTGTCGCCCCTGGTGGTCAGGACCGCCACGACGCCGGTGGAGGCGGAGAAGGACTGGTCGGCGTCGCTGCCCCAGGGGCGGCCGTGGGCGTAGTCGCGCTGGGCGAAGTGCGGGTGGGTCTGCCGGGGGGCGCGCGGATAACTCTCGGCCGGCACGCCGTCCTTGCGAGGGCTGCCCGGCGGCCGCGCCCAGCCGATCACCTCCAGCGACAGCGGCCGGTCCTGGGACTGCACGTCCTGGGCGGCGCAGGTGATCGCGGAAAGCACCCGGATCGCCGGCTCGGAGCGGACCGGCGTCAGCCGCACCCCCTCCCCGCCCGCCTCGGCCACCAGCGCCTCGAGCAGACGTTCCGGGACGGGCAGCTCCGTGAAGCCGGCCCGGTGGGTGCGGCGACGCTCGATCTCGGCGTGCAGCAGCCGGGTGTCCTCATCGGCGGCCACGGCCGCTCCCGGCCGCACCGTGGCCAGCAGGGCCGGCCGGTCGGGATCGGGCAGCACGCGCACCTGCGGCTCGTGACCGAGCACGCGCAACGCCAGACGCACGTTCGTCAGGGCCGCGCCGCAGCTGATCAGCAGCTCCCGGCCGCCGGGATCGCCGGCGCGCAGCTTCCTGTCGCTGTCGGCACGCAGTGCGATCTCGTCGCCGTCGACGCCGAAGGACCAGGGCTGGGTGTTGTGCACCGACGGCGCCCACGTGGCGGCCCGGACCGCCGTACGGAGCAACGAGGTGATCTCCTCGGTTGTATGGGCGTTCATGATGTCACCTCTGTCACAGGAACGGCGGAACGGGGGCCAGGTCATCGGATCGGCAGGTGAGGGCGTTCTCGACGTCGAGGACGCCGTCGATCTCGCGCGCCGCCGCGACCAGGGGTGCGATCTGTGACCGGAAGGCGATCCGGCCTCTCAGCGTGAGCACCCCCGCCTCGACGCCGACGGTCATCGTCTCGGGGTTGACGGCGAGCCGCTCACAGATCTCGGTGACCTCGCGTTCGATCTCCTCGGCCGGACGGACGAAGATCTTGAGCAGATCGCTCTGGTGGACGGTGCCGGTGAAGCGCCCGGTGACCGCGTCGATCACCGGCAGCTGCTTGATCCGATGCCGGTGCATCAGCCGCGCCGCGTCCCGGACGGTGGCGTCCTTCGTGATGGTGATCGCAGGGGTGGTCATGATCTGCCTGGCCGTACCACCCGCGGCCTTGCGATGCTCCTGACGTCTTTTGCGACTGTCGAAGACGCTGCCGGTGCGCGCACCGGAATCGGTCTCCTTGAGCAGGAGATCATCGTCGGCGACCACCCCGATCGGGTGATCGTCGGCGTCGATGACGGTGAGCGCGCCGACCTTGAAGCGCCGCATGGCGTCGACCATCTCGGTGAACGTCGCCTCCGGCCGCACCGCGATCGCCACGGCGCCCATGATTTCCCTGACCTTCATGACGCACCTCCTCACTGCAACCATCGCAAAGCGGTCCGGAAAGCGTCAGCGGCGAAAGTCCCCCGATCAGAGGGACTTATGGTCTGTTTCGTTCCGGGCGGGCCGGCCTACTCGCTTGGCGCGGGCCTTGGCTCACCGAGCCCGAAGTCCGGTCTCATCCTGCGGGGACATGGGAGGGCAGGACCGGGACCAGGCGGAACATTCCCGTCATCAGCTCGGGCGGCTCCTGGCGCTCGATGACGCGGCCGGCCACGGCCCGTAGCACGTCGGTGGAGGTCATCATCCCGGCCAGCCGGTGATCCTTTCCGATGACCCCGATCGCGTCGACGCCGGCGTCGAGCATCGCGGCCACCGCGTCGGCCAGGGGCGTGCCGGGCGTGGTGTGCGGGCGGCGGCGATCGGCCAGCAGCGCGCGAACCCGCACCTGTGACTGCTCGACCGGGCCACCGGACCAGTGGGCGGTGAGATCCTCGCGGGTCAAGATCCCGCGCAGGCAGCCGTGCCCGTCGAGGACCGGCAGGTGATGAACCCCCGCACGACGCATGATCTCCCACGCCAGCAGCGGAGACTCCTCAAGATCGACGGCGACCAGGGTCCGGCTCATCACCTGCGCCACCGTGAGGGCACCGATGTCCATCACGCCTCCCCCCGGGCCCGTACCACCGCGACAGGACAGCGGGCGTGATGCAGGACGCCGTGACCGACCGAGCCCAGCACCGCCGAGCCGAACCTGCCCAGCCCCCGCGAGCCGACGACGACCAGGTCCGCGGCGGCCGAGGCCTCACAAAGGACACCGACCGGATGCCCGCAGACCAGCGTCTGCTCCACCTCGACCCGCGGGTACTTCTCCCGCCACGGGGTGAGCGTGCCGGCACACACCTGCCGCTCAGCGGCGAGGATGTCCTCGACCAACGGCGTGTAGACCAGGGCGCCCGGTCCCACCGCGGGCATCTGCCAGGTGTGGACCGCCTGCAGCCTGGCACCGCGCCGGGCGGCCTCCTCGAAGGCGTACTCCAGCGCCACCGCCGAATGATCGGAGCCGTCGAAGCCCACCACGACCCGGTCGTAGGTCCGCTCCGGTAAGCCCCTGACGACCACCACCGGGGTGGCCACGTGCCCGGCCAAAGCCAGGGAGACCGATCCGAGCAGCAACCCGGTGAACCCGCCCAGCCCGCGGCTGCCCAGCACGACCTGCTCGGCGTCCTCGGCCTCGCGCCGCAGGACCTCACTCACCCGGCCCGCCTCCAGCAGGGTCTCCACCTCCAGATGTGGCGCACGCCCCCGCGCCAGCGCGGCCGCGCCCTCCAGCACCCCCTGGCCGTGCTCGGCGACGGAATCACGAAAACCCGGCGGGGTCTGGAGCGGGATGTCGCCGGGCCACGGCTCACACACATGAACGATCTTCAAGGCGCACCCACGCCGCACCGCGTCATCAACGGCCCATTCGACCGCACCGTCCGCGGGAGACGACCCATCCACACCCACCACCACATGCGCTGCCATACCGACCTCCTTGGCTTCTCCCCTCCATTCCACCGGCCGGCGGCGCTTTCCACAGCGGCCCAAAGACCCGTCCGTCAGGGACTTCCGACCTCCGTCACCAGCCCGCCACCAGCCCGTTCTCCCGAGGGGCCGACCGCCGGGCGGGCCTCGCGGTGCCCTCCCGGGGCCCTCCCGGGGCCCTCGCCTACCCGGTGGGCGGCGTGGGCGAGGAGCCGTGCTCCTCGGAGGACGGCACGACGGCCACGGGGCAGGACGCGTGCCTGACCAGGGATCCGGGGATCGCTCCGAGGTGGCCGGTGCGAGACGCCGTCCGGCCCCTGCCGACCACGACGAGGCCGGCCTCGGCCGACGAGACCAGCAGAGCCTCCCTGGGCGCGGTCGTGGCCGAACGCACCTCGAGGCGGACGTCCGCGTACTTCCGCCGCCACGGTGTGAGACGCTCCTCCACCCGCTCGCGGCAGACCCGGGCCGAGTCTTCGAGATCGGGAACGTGGGCCATGGCGATGCCCCATGCCAGCGAGCGCGGATGACCGGCGTGCACCACCCACAGGGGCAGATGCCGCAGGGCCGCCTCCTGGAACGCGAAATCCAGCACCGCGTCGGCCGTGGTGTCCCTGACCCCCACGACGACGGGCCTCGGCTGCGGGAGTACGGGCACCTGGCCCGCCTCACGCACGACGATCACCGGAGATCGGGCGCGGGCCGCCACGAACGCCGCGACAGAGCCGATCATGAACCGGGCGGTCACCCCCTGGGCGTGGGCGCCGACCACGAGCAGTTCCGCGTCGGCGGACAGCTCGACGAGCCGCCGCGCGGCCGAGCCCTCGTGAAGGTCGGTCACCACCTCGACGATCGCGGAGTGCGCGTGGGCGCATTTGGCGCCGTGGAGCAGCACGTGCTCGGCCGCCTTGCTCAGATGGAGCCTGGCCTCGCCGTCGGCCTCGCCGTACGGCCACCGCCACGCGTAGGCGACGGTGAGCGGGAGCCTGCGGCACTCCGCCTCCTCCGTCGCCCGTTCCAGGGCCCGCAGGGAGAAGTCCGAACCGTCATAGCCGATGACGATCCCGCGTTGTTTCGTCATGGTCCTCACCTCTGTTCCATCGTTCGGCGATGCCGAGCTTCATCAGCAGGGCGGAAGATCCCGTCCTCGGAGAACCTTCCGCCTTTCGGCACGGGACCGCACCCGCCGGCCGGCCCGGGACGGGCCCGCGGATGATCCGGGCGGCGCGCGAAGGTCATTCACCCCGTCGCGCCGCGGCGGCGGACCCGGGGACCAGCCGCACCGCGGTCACCTTGTACTCCGGGCATGACGTCACGGTGTCCGCGTGATCGGAGGTCAGGGTGTTGACCCCGCCGGAGGGGAAGTGAAAGGCGCAGAAGACCTGTCCGGGCACCGGGACGTCCACGCCGGTTGGCCGGCGCGCGGAAGGCGTCGAAATGGCCGGCCGGACCCATACCTTCATCATGGACCCGCTCCCTCCACCCCATCGGGTTCCATGGATCCACCCGGGAGGGACTTTTAGTCCTTGACTACCCTTTCTCGACCTTTGGTGAGGTGTTTCGCCTCTCGGCCTGCCCGGGCGGCCGTCGAGGCGCTGTGACCATCCCAGCGCGATGAGATCCACACGCTCCGCCGCCACGTCAGCTCAGCGGTGGCTCGAAGTGGCGGGCGAACCAGTCCCGGGTGAGAGCCGCGACGCGCTCAAGCGCTCCAGGCTCCTCGAACAGGTGTGTGGCGCCAGGGACGATCTGGAGCATGTTCTCGCAACGCAACCGCCTCTGTGCCGCCCTGTTGAGGCCGATCACCGCCTCGTCGCGGCCTCCCACGATCAGGAGGGTCGCCGCCCGCACCGCGGGAAGTCGCGGCCCGGCCAGATCGGGCCGCCCACCCCGGGAGACGAGGGCGGCGATCTCGACGCCCGGCTCCGCCGCCGCCCACAGCGCGGCCGCGGCTCCGGTGCTCGCCCCGAAATAACCGGCCGGAAGACCCGCCACCTCAGGATGACCATCCAGCCGGCCCGTTATCCGGACAAGCCTGCCGGCCAGCAACCCGATGTCGAACACGTTGCCCCGGTCGAACTCCTCCTCCGGAGTGAGCAGGTCGAACAACAGCGTCGCCAGACCCGCGCGGTTGAGCATCGAGGCCACACGCCGGTTGCGCGGGCTGTGCCGGCTGCTGCCGCTGCCGTGCACGAACACCACCACCCCCGCGGCGTTCCGCGGAACGACGAGCCGGCCGGGCAGCCGGACCCCTCCGGCATCCATCCAAACCTCCCCGGCGGGGCCGGGCGGATCGGATTCCCGCGCATTTCCCTCGCGCTCGCCCTCCGAGGCTGCGGCCCGGCTCAGCAGCTCGACCACCTGATCATCGGTGGCCTGGGAGAAATCGCGGTACCAGGCACCGATCGCGTAGAAGAACTCCGGCGCCCGCAGGCAGACCACCTCATCGGCGACCTCACGCAGGCTCTCGATCGTCTCCGGCGCTCCCACCGGAACCGCCAGCACCACTCGTGAGGCACCACGCGCGCGAGCCACCCGGCAGGCGGCGCGAGCCGTCCCGCCGGTGGCGATGCCGTCATCCACCACGATCACCGTACGGCCCGCCAGATCCACCGGGGCACGCTCACCACGCAGGCGGCGCCCGCGGCGCAGGAGTTCGGCCCGCTCCCGCTCCTCCACCACGGTCATCTCTTCCCGGGTGAGATTCGCGCGCCGCACGATGTCGCGATCGACCACGCGCACCCCACCCTCCCCCAGGGCGCCGAACCCGACCTCCGGCTGGAACGGCACCCCGAGTTTGCGGACGACGATCACATCCAGCGGAGCACCAAGGGCCCTGGCCACCTCGAACGCCACCGGCACGCCACCTCTGGGCAGCCCCACGACGACCACGTTCCCAGCACCGGCGAACCCGCGCAGCCGCTCGGCCAGCCGCGTCCCCGCGTCATGGCGATCAACGAACATCTCGCCCACCTCGCAACCTGCGACAACGAGACCTCACTCACCACCATCGACGGGAAACCCACGCCGGCGATAGGGCTGAAGGTCCTGACTAGCGGCCCCGTGTGGTGGCGTCCAGGTCCAGATGCGTCGCCCGCGCGTTTCTCGGCCTCTCTCGGCCTCGCGGATCAGGCGGGCGACCTCTTCGTCGATGATCTGCTGTGCCCGTTCGGAGTACGGCTTGGGCTGGAGGTCCTCGTCCTCCTCACCAAGATACCGAGGGCCGGCGAGACAGTGGCCGGCCGGGCCAAGCACACCCGGCAGTTCGCCGAGCTCAGGCGAACGCGCCCGTCGCGGGGACGAGCACCCGGCGGCCACGATGGATGAGCGGTGCGATGAGCCGGCCACGGTGCCGGCCCAGGTCAGGTGCCTGAACCGACAAGGGCACCCGGCCGCGATGAACAGGACTTTCGGCCCTGTTGCCTCCCGTTCCCCTGGCCATAGCGTTCCCAGTGAGAAGACGTCGCCGGAGGCCGCCCACCAGAGCCCGGCGCCGTGTCCGATGCGGCCCCGCCGCACGCCGCACGAAGTCGGCCTCCGCCGACGATGTCCGCCTTTTGAGGGGAGAATCCCATGGCTGAACGCCTCGCCGCCGCCGGCGACCTCGGCCGCCGGATCGCCAGCCGACGCGAAAGCCTCGGCCTGGACCGGGAAGAGCTGGCGAACCGGGCGGGAATCACCCCCTCCTACCTCGCCTACGTGGAGCAGAGGGCGGCCGCACCCGCCGTCGAGACCATAGAGCGCCTGGCCGCCGCTCTGGACACCAGCACCGCCGAACTCCTCGGAGCGACCATCGACCAGCCGCCCGGGCAGGGACGAGCCGCCCTTCATCCCGAGCTGGAGAGCCTGGACACGCAGGAGTGTCTGCGGCTCATCTCACCCGGCGGGGTCGGACGGCTGGCCTTCGACGACCTCGGCGGCCCGACGATCCTGCCGGTCAACTACGTCCTCCACGAGGGCTGCGTGATCTTCCGCACCGCCTTCGGCGGCCCGCTTGACACCAACCTCAGCACCGGGGTGGAGGGGGTCGAGTTCAAAATCGCCTTCGAGGTCGATCGCATCGACGACGCCAACCGCGAGGGCTGGAGCGTGCTCATCCGCGGCGGCGTCCACCACGTCTCCACCGCCGAGGAGCAGACGGCCGTGACGGCCCTGAGCGTCCAGCCCTGGGCCGGCGGCGACCGCGAGCTCTACGTCAAGATCACCCCCGCCGAGATCACCGGCCGCCGCATCCGGCACGGCCGGTGAGCCACGCCGGGGCGGCCACTCGAATGACCACCCGCCTTCGGCCGTTCCCTTCCGATCCGGCCGAACCACGGCTGAAGGGAAGAAGTGCAGCCGCTGATCGGTTCGACCGCACCTCTTAGAGCCGACAGTCCCCGCCCGGAGAGCACTTGGACCCTACAGAATGCCGTGAGCATGACCGATCCTGCCCCTATGGACCAATTTTCACCACGTGTCCGGAGGCAGAGATGCACCATGTCACCGTCAAGGACGTGATGACCTGTCAGGTGATCTCAACGGGTGAGAACACCTGTTTCAAGGACATCACCGAGATGCTTCTCACCCACGCGCTGAGCGCCCTGCCGGTGGTGGACGACGAGGGCCACGTGGCGGGTGTCGTCTCCGAAGCCGACCTGCTGCGCGGACGGCAGCTCTGGGAGCAGTTTCCCGGCGAGCACCACCCATCGCCCACCACACCACCACAAAAGCCGCGCGCGGGGAGGACCGGGGGCGAGGTGGCCCGAGACCTGATGAGCACCCCCGCGGTCACGATCTCAAAGGACGCCTCGGTGGTGGCCGCCGGCCGCCTGATGCACGAGAAAGCCGTCAAACGGCTCCCGGTGATCGACGAACACGGCCGCCTGGCGGGCATCATCAGCCGCTGCGACCTGCTGAAGATGTTCATCCGCTCCGACCGCGAGATCGAACACGAGGTCCGCGTGGAGGTCTTGACGCGATCGTTGTGGATGGACACCTCCCGTGTCCAGGTCACGGTCAAGGACGGCGTGGTGACCCTGAGCGGGCGGATGACCCTGCGCGCGGACACGCGGACCACACTGTGGATGACCCGGCAGATCAACGGAGTCGTCGACGTGATCGACGAACTCACCTGGGACCGGGACAACACCCCCCACCGGGAAACGAGGGATGCCGAGCATACGAACGGAGAATCGCGTCAGCGGACCGGGTGAACACGACTCGCCGCTCGCCACCCCCAAGAACGACCCCACCAGCGGACGCCCCAGAGGAAAACAATCGAAAAACAGACGAGCCGCCACATCCTCGACGCGACCCGATCCACACAAGAACGAATACGTGGACGCACCCCACCCCCGCGGACCCACAGCCCGAAGAAGGTCGGCGACGCACGCGAAGGCAAAGGACGTCATGACTACGAAAGTGACGTCGATCCCCCTCGCACATCGTCCTCGTCATAGGTGGCATCGACGTCCAGATCGACGACCCCGTCCACTCGGCGCCCAGCCTCGACGATCTCAGCGACCTGCGAACGCCTGGCGAGCTCTCCCGCGACACGAACCACCCCCGCCTCAACCGTGATCGTCAGCGCTCTCGGATCCAGACTCAGACGTGCGACGGCCACCGCCACATCCGCCAGAACATCACAGGCCCGCCGGGAAAAGACCTTCAGCAGGTCGGCCTGGTGCACAGTGCCGACGATCTTCCCACTGGCGACGTCGACCACCGGTAGCTGCTTGACCCGGTTGGCGTGCATCAGACGGGCCGCCTCCCGCACCGCGGTCTGCCCGATGACCGTCAACGCAGGACTGGTCATGACGTCCCGCGCGGTCATCCCAGCGGCCTTCTCATGCTCCCGGCATCGCCGATGACCCGCCAGGACCGCCTCGCCACCCGAGACATCGACCTCCTTCAACAACAGGTCATCCTCCAACACCACCCCGATAGGACGTCCCTCACCGTCGACCACGGCGACCGCGCCCACCTTGAAACGACGCATGGTCTCCACCAGCTCCGAGAACGCCGCCTCCGCACGAACCGCGATGGCCACCGCACCCATGACATCCTTCACCTGAAGCGCCATGATTCATCTCCCTTCAGCCCCACCCCGGTCAGCCTCGATCAGCCTTTGAAGACCCGCGCGTCACCGGAGGCATCGCTGTCCGACGACATGGGCTCGCCACGCAGCGGACTCTCCCAGCCGGCCGGAACGACCGCGACGGGACACAGACCGTGCTGAAGAACCGACCTGCAGGTCGAGCCAAGCCTGCCGTGCTCACGTGCTCCACCGACCACCACCAAACTCGCCTCCCTGGACGCGTCCACCAACAGATCCTTCGCGGACGCGGCGGCGAAACACGCACGAACAGCCACCCCGGGATAGGCGACCCGCCACGGCCCCAGACGCTCGAGCATGCCGTCCTCCACCGCGTTCATCGCGACCCGCACCTCGTGCGCCAACGGCTGCAAACGCCCGGCATGCACCGCCGTCAGCTTCAACCGCCTGATACGGGCCTCACGGAAAGCGAACTCGATCACCCCGTCAGAGGTGTTACCACTCATCCCCAGAACCACCGCACCGCGCTCCCTCGGCACGGGAATCGGACCGGGCCCACGCACCACGATCACCGGACAGCGCGCGTGCGCCGCCACATACCCGGCGACCGACCCCAAAACAGCCCTGGCCAAGGTACCCATGCCACGAGAACCCACCACGATCAACAACGCACGCTCCGACAGCGCCACCAACCGCTCAGCAGCCGCCCCCTCATACAGATCCGTGGTGACATCAGCCAGGGTGCTGCACGCGCGAGCACAGTCGGCCCCGTGGTACAGCACATGCTCGGCGGCCTTACGCAGATGAAGTTTGGCCTCCTCACCGGCCTCCCCGTACGGCCACCGCCACGCGTGAGCCACCCTCAGCGGCAACCTCCCAAGCTCAGCCTCGTCCATCGCCCACTCCAGGGCCTGCATGGAGAAGTCAGAACCGTCATAACCAACGACGACCTCACGGATACCGGTCATCACTCTCACCTCCCTCTCCATGCTCGCCAGGACAGACCACGAAGAGCAGGGCGGAAAGTCCCAACAGCATGGGACCTTCCGCCCCCCTCATCACAGCACTGACCTGCGCAAACAGGGAACACATCATGATTTTCCACCAACCGCCCCGTCCGGCCGGACAACGAAACGACACCCGACGACACCCTCGGGACCTTCGCCCCTACCCGGCAGACGACAGAGCTACGAAAGATGAGAGAAACCAGGGCCGCGGAAGACACGAGCAGATGACCTCATCCAGTCGCAAGTCCACCCACCGACCCCAGAACACCGGCCCCGGGCAACGAACCGAAGGTGATGACCATGACAGAACCCATCGTCGTCGGCGTCGACGGCTCGACATCCTCACTACAGGCCGTAACCTGGGCGGCGCAGGAGGCCACACTGAGAAAGGCGCCCCTGCACGTCGTACACGCCGCCCTCCGCTGGGCCTACGACGTCCCCCTCGTCCCCCAGCCCGCCCACTGGGGACCCACCGAGGAAGCCGCCTGCAAGGAACTCCTTCACCAGGCCGTCGAACAGGCCCACTCCGACGCCCCCACCCTGAAGATCACCACCGAGATCCTCGACGGAAGCGCCGCCGAGGCGATCGCCGCCGCGGCCGAGACCGCACAGCTGATCGTCGTCGGCCGCCGAGGCCTGGGCGGATTCACCGGCCTCCTCCTGGGCTCGGTCAGCCACGACCTGGCCACCCGATCCCCATGCCCAGTAGTGATCGTCAATCGACTGCCCACCACCCAAGACACCGAAATCGCCGTCGGCGTCACCGGACGTACCGACCAGGACCCCCTCCTGGAATTCGCCTTCAACGAGGCAGCCCTACGCCGGCGCCCGCTACGAGCCGTGCACGCCTGGACCCACCCGACCACCAGAGCACCCGGCGACATGCAACCACTCGTCTACGACGTCGAAGACGTCGGCAACGAAGAGGCCCGGCTGCTGGCCGAGTCACTCGGCGGCCGGCGAGAGAGATTCCCCGACGTGACCCTCATCGAGCACGTCGTACACGAACATCCGGCCAAAGCGCTCATCGACGCCTCCGAGACCGCCGAACTGGTCATCGTGGGCACCCCCGCCCGGAAACTGTTCCTCACCTCGACCGTACGCGCCCTCCTCCACCACGCCCAGGCGCCCGTCGCCGTCCACCGCGCCCCGCACCCCCGCGGCAACTGAGTCTTCCGGCACGACACCGCCGTGACATCGATTGCCGTGCCGCAGGAAAGGCACGCCACGGCAATCGGCTGGCGATCGGGGTTTTCGCATTGCGCATGCCGGACAGCACAGGCCCGCTCCTGTTTTTGATGTCTGCCTTTAGTCCTTTTGTACTGTTTGTCCGTTTTTGATCAATCCGTCGCCTTTACGTTGTAGATTAATAATGTCCAATATTTCCCGGACATGCCCTGCGCCGTGGCTGACCGAGCCCAGCACGGCCGAGCCGAACCCGCCCAGCCCCTGTCCTGGCGCACGGCTACGCGGACCGGCCGGTCCGCGCGGATTCCCCGGCGCCCGGACGGCAGACCCCTCCCGCGGGCATGACGCCGGGCCGGCTCCTACGTGATCCGGTGAGCGCCGGCCCGTCGTGCCGAGGCCGGCGCCATCCCCCACTGGCGGGCTCGCCCGGTCTCCCCCTCCAGGAGCGGACCGGGGGTACCGGAGACGTGGAAGCTCCGTGAGCCGGCCAGGATGGGGTCCCGGTAGCAATCGCGGAGAATCCAACGGATATGGGTCTGACCTGCATGGATGGAGCGCGGCCCGTCGTCTCGTGGTCGTGTTTCCCAAGAAGTCTCCGCAGGTCAGCAGCAACATCGTTGGATTCACAGCCATTGCTACCGGGACCCTTAGAGTTAAAGCGACTGGAGCAGTTGGAGCAGTGCGGCATAGTCGAGCGCCGGGTCGTCGGGGTGACGGCCGTCCGGATCGACCCAGTGGGTGCGGACCACCTCGTGGGTAGCGTTCAGCGGGTCGTACTTCGGCGGCGCACCCGGTTCGTCCAGGTCGTCGCCGTAGTACTCCGGGTCGTACGGCTGGACATGATGCGGCCGGGGCCAGTCGGCTTCGGTCGCGCGCCGCAGCAGCTCGAACCCGGCGCGTGCGTCGAGGACCAAGTGGCGCTCGTTCAGTGCTAGCTGCAGGTGCTCACTCCAGAGCCGTACGCGCAGGTCGGTCGTGTACAGGCGTCGTCCGCGATGCATTGCGCCGTCGACCACGTCGCAGTTGATCTCGCTGTCGTAGGTCTGACTGCGGTGACCGATGTTGCTGGAGCCGATGCTCGCCCACAGGTCGTCGACCATCATTGTCTTGGCGTGCATGTAGGTGGACACGCCCGAGGCGTTGCGCAGGTGGAATACGAGCAACCGGTCGCGTTTCTCCTCGTCGGTCAGCCCATGGGTGAGGAAGGTGATGAAACGCCGTCGCAGCTCGTACAAGACCATGTTGGCAAAGTCCGGCGTCTCGATCAGCTTCTTCGGGATCAGGATGCTGACTCTGACCGGGTCAGGGCCGACCAGCTTGGCGCGTAGGACCGCAGCCAGCGTGTCGGGGTCCGACGGGGTGAAGGTGAGGGGGTTTGGGCTGGCGAGCAGAGCCACGTAGTCGTCCAGGTTCAACATCGCCAGGTACTGGTCCTCGATGTGGATATGCCGCCGGGCTCGGCGGACCGCATTCAGCCTGGCCGCGAGCGCGCCGCTCTCACCAACGCTCGGGGGGACGAACATCCAGATGGGCACTCCGGCTGGAAAGGTCCGGTTGATCTGCACAAAGTGGCCTGCGCCCGGGATGGGGTCGAGCGGCGTCGAGCGACCGGGGACAAGCGTGTGGCCGCCGGTCTGGGCCGCCGGGTGCGTGTTCCAGCGCTGACGGAAATTGGTCTCGACATCATCGACGGCTGGCCCGGTGATGTGACAGTGAACGTCGTGCCAGCCGAGGTAGGGGTGGTCCTCGGTCGCCGCTCGGCCGCCTTGGGCACGGGGGTCGTTGGGGCGGTGCTCGCCGGAGTCCCAGCGGTCGAGGGCCATGTCGATGCCCCCGAGGAAGGCAGCGCGACCGTCGATGTTCTCGACCACGACCGCCTTCTGGTGGTGGGCACTCAAGGTGCGCCCGACCGCGTCGAGGATCGCCTGGGGGCTGCCGGGCGTCGCCGGGTCGAGTACGTGCACTGCGGCGGTGTTGTCGCTATGGAAGTCCGGCTCGGGCTGGAGCTGCCGCCACAGCATGGCACGTACGTCCACGCCCGCGGCGGCGGCGGCGGCGAGCAACACACCCATGATGTGGCCGCGCGGGTTGTAGCCGGGCGTGCCAACCGGACTGCCGGGGACCGGTGAGACCCCGTTCTCGTTGAAGTCGATCTCGACGTAATCCTGCGGCAGGTCACGCATGAACTGGTGAGGGCTGAGCTTCCAGCCCGCGATCCACAGCTTGTGCCCAGCGCGGTCGGCCTCAGCCAGTAGAGGGCCCTCCGGCGGTAGGTCATTGTCGGGCCCGAGATCGGTGTAGTCCTCGTCGCGGAAGGTGCGGCGCATCGCCTTGTATAGCTCCCAGAATGTGTCGCGCGCGTCGAGCAGCGCAGTCACCCTGTTGCCCTGCGTGTAGCGGCGCAGCGGCTCGACCGGCGGTGTGGCCGCCGGGCACTCAGGGAACCACTCCGCCAGGTCGACCTCGGACAGGACCAGATAGTCGTCGGCGAGTAGGTGGCGAGCCAGGCGGAACTCGGAGCGCTCGGCGTTGGGCAGGGTGCCCAGAACGACGTGGTCGGCGGTCGCTCCGACGACCACGGTCAAGACCGCCAGCGGGTCGGCGCCCACCGCCAGGTCCGGGCCGACCCACAGCCCCCAAGCGCTGGTCGTCCTCCGCGTCGCAATATTCGGGTCGGTGCCCTCGCCCGCCAGGAAGAACTCCCGGCCCGCGCGCGGCCGCAGCCCGGCGTCGCGCCAGTCGACGATCTGCCTGGCCGGGGTGAGCCCTGGCAGGGGATGGCCACCGATCGAATCCCGCGACGGGATCAGGGTCTTGTCCACGATCACCGGGATCTCGGCTACCTGGGACAGCTCGCGCACGCGCCGCAGCCACCAGCCGGGGTTGAACAGCTGTCCGAGCCGGTCCACCATGCGCAGCGTGAGCCGCTTCCAGGAGGCGCCACTCCCTGCGAGCGGGGCGACTCCGGCGGGGGCGCCGGCTTTCGCCTGGCCGATCACCCGGCCGGCGCGGGCGAGGATCTGCAGCGAGCCAGCGAGGAACGCCTCCGCCATCGCGACGCGCTCGGCGTCGCTGGCGGGCGGCGTAGGTCGCGCCTCCGCGATCAGGGCGTCGACGTGCGGACGCAGGGTGACGGTGTCGACGTTTTCGTAGATGAAGTACTCTGGCGCCGGCCGTCCGCCCCTGCCGGCAGGCACGTCGGGCACGAGCACGCTGCCAAGCGTGACCATCTGCTCGAGGTTGTCGTGCAGGGTCGGCCACACTTTGAGGACGAGCGCGTCCGCGGCGACCTGGAGCGGCGCGTTGGTGCGGTCGGTGAGCCCTGGGACCTGCTGGCCGGATGGGACGAAGCGCAGCCACCCGTGCGTGCAGGCGAGCAGGGTGGCGACCGGCAGCATCACCGCGTCGCCGTCCGGGGGGTCGTAGCTCGTGGTCGCGTTGTCGTCCACCCACACGTCCAGCCCGTCGGTGCCCGTCGCCGGGTCGCCGAACGCCCTTCCGATCGCGAACACGGTCGTGCCCACCGCCGGTGTCGGGAATGGCAGCGTCAAGTTGAGGCTATGGACGTTGCCGGTGAACTCGGGTACGGCCGCTCCTCCCGTGGGTTGGGCGCCCGTCAGGGCGGCAAGATGATCGTCTGGACCGGCCCGGAGACCACGTGACCGACGCGGTCGCGGACGCGCACCAGGTACTCGTAAGTAGTCCCCGCCTCCGCCTCGACGTCGAGGAACGTGCTGGTGCCGCGCGGCAACCACGGGCCGAGTGGCTGCCAGAGCAGGTCGTCGGGGCGGCGGCGGAGCACCAGCGGCTCGAGGTCGTCCTCCACCGCCGACCAGGTTAGCTCGACCCCGCCTGTCCCCGGCGCGGCGGACGACCACGCTGGCGCCGCAGGTGGCTGGCGCTTCGGGAAGCGCGTCGGGAGCACCTCGGACGGCAGCGAACGGTTCCCGTGGACGTCTTCCGCGACGAGGCGGTACCACGCGCCGCGGCCACCCTCGACGGTCGTGTCCACGTAGCGGATCAGCCGGTCCGGAGAGGTGTCGCCGACCGGGAGCTGCTCGACCTCGATGGTCGGGGACGGGCTGGTGCCGCGGGTGACCCTGACCGCGACCAGGCCGCCCTCCCCCTCCCCCGTGGCACCAGCCAGCAGCGGCGTCATGCCGCGCGGGTCGCCAGCCGCCTCGAGGTCGCCGGCGCGGTACAGGCGGTAGCCGGCGAGGTCGGCCTCCGGGCTCGGCACCCAGTGGAGGGCGAGCCCATCGCTGGTCGGCTCCCAGCTGGCCCAGCGCGGCGGCGAGGGCGGGGTCGACGGCGGCACGGCCACGACCACCGCGACCTCGCCGGCCTTGGCGGCGGTAGGGTTGGGCGGCCACGGTGCGAGATTGCCCGCCCGGTCGATCGAGCGCAGCCGGTACACGAAGCGGTTGCGCAGGGTGCCGTCGAGCTGGTCGAGCCAGCTCGCCGGACCGTCGGACGCCGCCCACACCGGCTCCGGGTTGACGGGCGAGAATGCGTCGGCGTTGGCCTGCTGGCTGCCCAGCTCGCGCAGTTGCTGGCGCTGCTGGCCTGGCGGGAGCGCGCGGTGCGCGGCCATGCTTACATTCGCGGCCTGGAGTAGCTCGGCGTCGGACGCACGGTAGATCAGGTAGCCGAACCCCACGCCGTGCGGTCCAGGTGAGCGTGTACCAGGAGTGGCCGTGCCAGTCGGCCGGGCTGGCGAAGATCTCCTCCGGAAGCGTCAGGGTGGGGATCTCGGGCGGGGAGCGGTGCACGGCGAAGATGCCGACAGGTGCCGACACCCGGCTCTCGTTGGCGGGGTTGGCGTCGTCGGCGGCGCTGATGCCGAACGAGCCCTGCGCCCGCGGCCGTTCGGCGGTCGGGGCCAGCTCGAGCCCGCGCAGCTTCAGCTCGTAGTGCAGATGCGTGCCACCCGCGGCGGGGTCGGACTCGCTGCGGCGGCTGATCTCGATGTCCCCGCTTCCGAGCCCGGCTGGCAGCAGGCCGCGAATGACCGCGTCGAGGCCGATGCGTAGCGGCGTCTGGGGACCCGGGCCGAGCACGAGGCCGCCCCAGTCGGCGGCCTCGCGGAATGAGCGCCATGCCGGGTGTGGGGGCAGCGGCGGTCGTCCCGTACCGTAGCGCAGCGCGCAGTGCCCCGGCAGCGGCGGCGAGGCAGGCGGCCCTATGACCGTGAGCGACAGCCCGCTGGTCGCGAGCTGTATGGTCAAGACTGGGTACTCCTCGCCCTCGTTGCGCAGCACGCCGAGGTCCACCGGGGCCGGCGCCGTGGGGTAGTCCGGCCCGATCGCCGGCAGGTCGGTGTCGACGCGAAAGCGGTCGCCGCCGAGCGGGGTGACGGTGTGGACGGAGCCGGTGACCGCGTTGAGTGGACCGTGCCGGAAGTACAGGCGGAACTCGTCGGTGTCGGGCGCCTGCCGTTGGCGGCCGACCGGCCAGGTCCAGCGGACGAGGGTGGCGGCGCGCTGAGTCGCGCTGGGCGGGGTGTCCCGGTTGGCCCAGGCGAGCGCGGCGCTGCCGGTGCGCTCGGGGTCCTTGGGCTCGATATGGTCTGCGGCCAGGTTGAGAGGGGCGCTCGGGGGGACTAGGTCACGCACGTCGACTGCGGCTGGTGCCGAGGGCCCACTGGTCCGTCCGAACAGATCCCGGGCACGCACCCGATAGTGGAAGGTGCCGTACCCGGGTCGGCGGTCGACATACATGCCGAGTCGGAACGGTGCGAGCGGGGTGTGGGACTCGGTGAGCACCATCGGTGTCGGCTCAGGCTTCGCGCCCTTGTCGAACTCGCGCTGGCTGAGCAGCTCGTAGGGGCCGCCTGCGGCGGTGCGCTCGATCAGCCACGCCGCCGCGGCCAGCTCCGGCTGGGTCAGGTCGCAGGCGCTCGGACGTTTCCAGCGCACGCCGACGTCCATCTGGTGCGGGTCGACCGTGCCGTCAGGCTCGATGTGTGCGGCGCCCTCGAAGGCGGTCGCGGTGACCCCGATCGGCGCGGCCAGCGGCGGCCTAGAAGACCGATGAAGATCTTGGTTTGTCGGGCGATGCCGCCTTTCAGGGCATGGCCGTGATTCGCCAGGTGACGCTGTCGTGGTGGAGTCCAAGGCTGACGAGGGTGCGTAGGTTGAGCGCGGCGGCGCGGGTGTGAAGCCAGGCGTTGTTCTTTGTGGCCCCGATATACCGGAGTCGCCGGTTGCCCCGATGGACGAGCCAGGCGACGGCGCGTTCGACGGGGGGTCGCCAGCGGCGGTAGGCGACCTGCCAGTCGGGGTCGGTGGTGGCTTGCCGGCGGGCGGCGGCCAGGTCGTCGTGATGGGGCCGGATGGTCAAGATCCGCCCGGATGTGGCCGTGGTGCACCTGGGACAGAGCGGGCAGCCGGTGCACTGGCCGGCGAAGAACGCTTTGCGCTGCTGGTAGCGGCCCTTGGGCGCTGCCAGCGGGACCTGGTGCCCGGCGGGGCAGATCACCGTGTCGGCGGTGGTGTCGATGACGAAGTCGTCGAGGCTGAACCCGCCAGGAACGGCCCTCTTCAACCGGTGGCGGTTTGACGAACAGCCGGTGACCGGCCTGCTGCAGATCCTTGCGGGTTGCTCCGGCGGAGTAGGCACTGTCGGCGAAGACATCCACCGAAACCTCCTCATCAGCCAGCAGGGGCAGGGCGAGGCTGGACTCGTGGTGAGCGGCCCCGGCACCGGGGGTCAGCGCCACGGCGGTGAACAACCCGGTTGAGGGCTCGACCGCCAGGTGGGCCTTGTATCCCTCTTGGTGGTGGCTGCGGGTCTTGTGGACGTGGCGGGACTGGGGGTCGACGGTGGAGACCACCCGGTCGGCGGCGGTGCCGCGGGCGATGCGCCAGCGACCGTCGCGACCGTCGCCGTCGGGCTCGACGTCTTGCCCGGCGATCAGGGCCAGCAGCCCGACCGCGTGGGCGGCCTTGTCGTCCAGGTCGTGTGCGGGCAGGTGCTCCAGCAGATACAGCGCGTCTTTGACCAGGGCGTCGACGAGGTCGGCGCGGGCGTGTTCGTCGTTCCAGGCGATCGGCGGTTTACCTGTGGTGGTGTAGTCGGTGGCGGTGCAGGACGCGGCGAGCTGGACGGCGCCGGGAACGTGGCGGATCACCGTACGGACAACGGCGATCAGTTGGGTGATGGTGTCCTGGGTGGCGACCGCGTCGTCCAGCACGGCCGAGTCCAGCGCCCGGCGGTGGCGTCCGGTGAGCACCCCGGTGGCCTTGACCACCTCACGCACCGCGTCGAAGGTCCGCGCCGGGCGCGTGGTGCGGGCCAGCCGGCGGCGGAAATAGGCCAGGAGCGAGGGATCGAAGGCGGTATCGTGCAGCCCGAGCCCGCAGGCGGCCTTCCATCGCAGGTCACAGCGCAGTTCCTGGACGGTCTCGAAGTCCGATAAGCCATGCAGGGCCTGTAACGTGATCGCGGCCGCCAGGACCTGCGGCGGCATGCTGGGACGACCGTTGGCCGAGGGGTACATGTCGGCGAACATCGACGCGGGAAACAGCCGGTCACGATGCTCGGCCAGGAACGCGAACACGCTCCCGGGCGGGATCAGCTCCCGGCAGGTCTGCCACACATCCGGCCCAATTGTCTCCCCGGCCCATTGCCCCATCACCACGAGATATGAGTCTGGCCCCGCCGATCACGCGGCGGGGCCAGAACCCAAGATCTTCATCGGCCTTCTAGTTGGTCGATGGGGCCGCCGAAGGCGTCCAGGGCGCCCCAGTTGCGAGTCCGGTGGGCGCGGCGGAGCAGGCCCCGGTGCGGGGCGCAGGAAAGAAAGGTTGACAGCGCCCTGGCGCTGTTGATCGCCCAGTGTGGGGCCGTCAGGCCACGCACACTGTCGGTGCTCGGCCGCGTCTACTGAGGCGGCCCGCCCTGCCCGTCGCAGAAGACCTCCTCGACGAGCGTGTCCACCAGCTTCTGAAAATCCTTCGCTGGGCCCCTGGTGGCCTCGTCCACCCAGGTCACCGAGCCGGTCACGGTCGTCCTGCCGTCGGGGGAGCTGTACATCAGCGCGCCGTAGCCGTGCGGGGGGCTGCCTTTGTGCTGGTAGACGTTGCCGCAGCCCGGGCCCAGGTCCTGCACGAACACTCCGAGGCCATAGCCCATCTTCGAGTGCGGCGCGCGCATCTCGGCCAGCAGCCTGGCCGGCAGGAGCTTGCCGCCGTTCAGCGCGGAGAAGAACGTGTGCAGGTCCTGGGTGGTGGAGATCAGGTCACCGGCGCCGGCCAGCAGGGAGAGGTTCTGGCGCGAGATGTCGACCACCTGCTCCCGGCCGGCGGCGTCCTCATACCGGTAGTAGCCATGGGCGTGCGGCCCGGGCAGCCGCGTCCGGTCGCCCGGCACGGATGTGCCCTCCAGCCTGAGCGGGCGCAGGATACGCCGCTGCAGCTCCTCGGCGTATGAGCGGCCGGTGACCTTCTCGATCAGCAGCAGGGCCAGGGTGTAGTTGGTGTTGGTGTACTGCTGGTCGCTGCCCGGCTCGAACCGTAGCGGCTTGGACAGTGCCAGCCGGATCAGCTCTTCGGGCCGGTAGGAGCGGAAGCGGGCGGGCAGCCAGGCGTCGCCGTTGGCGGAGATGCCCGGCACCCACGTGCCGTCGGGGTCGAAGTCGCCGGTGTAGTTGAACAGGCCGCTGGTGTGCTGCAGCAGCATCCGCGCCGTGATCCGCCGGTCCAGGCCGAACTCGGGCAGATAGTCGTCCACCGGCGTGTCCAGGGCGATCCTGCCCTCGGCCACCAGTTGCAGCACCAGGGTCGCGGTGAAGGGCTTGATGATGCTGCCCGTCCAGAACCGCCCGTTCGTGGGCGGCTTCGCGGTCGCACCTAGTTTGCGCACTCCGGCGCTGCCGGCCCACTCGCCCCGCTCGTCGTGCACGCGCAGCTGCACTCCGGTGAAACCGGCATCGACGAACGCCTGCATGGCCTTCTGCAGCTCCGGGCGGTCCTGCCCGGCCGCCGCCGGCACGGTCACGCTGCTGTCCGCGGTGGCCGACCCCAGGGGGGCCGTCCCGGCCAGCAGCGTGGCCGCCAGCGCTGTGACCGCCATGCGCCGCAGGGCTTTGGTCGCGGGTAGGGGTTGGGTTCTCATGGTTCCTCGTCTTCAACGTCGTGCTCAGGGCGAACCGTTCGCCGGGCAATGCGGGGGTGGGGAGGCTGGGTTCCGGTAGGCGGCCGCGTGCCCGTCAGCTCGCCTACCGAGATGTCCCAGGCGTGTTTCTGGTGTTCAGGGCCGGCTATTGAGCCGGTCCGGCCTGCCCGCTGCCGAACACCTCGGCGACGAGGCGCTGGGTCGCCTGCTGGAAGGCCGCTCCCATGGACAGGGCGGCGTCGTCGACGTAGTTGAGCGTGGCGGTCAGGGTCTTGCTGCCGTCGGGGGTGCTGTACATGAGCGCGGCGTGGCCGGCCATGCCGCCGTTGTGGGTGATGACGGTGCCGCCGCCGGGCGCCTGCTGGATGAACACGCCCAGCCCGTAGCCGGCCTTGGCTTCGGGGGTGCACATCTCGGCCAGCAGCTCGGCCGGCAGCAGTTTGCCGCTGGTCAGGGCGGCGATGAAGGTGTGCAGGTCGCGGGTGGTGGAGATCATGTCGCCGCCGCTGGAGATCCAGGACGGGTTGTGCCGGGTGGTGTCGACAGTCTTCTGCTCGCCGTCTTCTTCGTAGCGGTAGTAGGCGTGGGCGTGCGGGGCGGGGATGTCGGTCTCGGTGGTTGGCTGGATGGTGCCGGTCAGGCCGAGGGGGCCGAGAATGAGCCGGTGCATGTCCTCGGCCACTGGGCGGCCGGTGACCTTCTCGATCAGCAGCCGGGCCAACACGTAGTTGGTGTTGGAGTAGCTCCAGTCGGTGCCCGGCTCGAAGCGGGCCGGCTTGGACAGCGCCAGGCGGGCCAGCTCTTCCGGCCGGTAGGTGTGGAAGCGGTGGTCCACCCACTCCTGGCCCGCCATGGTGGCCGGGATGCCGGGTGCGAACGTGCCGTCCTCGTAGTACTCGCCGGTGAAGTTGAACACCCCGCTGGTGTGCTGCAGCAGCATCCGCACCGTGATCCGCCGGTCCAGCCCGAACTCCGGCAGGTAGTCATCCACCGGCGTGTCCAGACCGATCCTGCCCTCGGCCACCAGCTGCAGCACCACCGTGGCGATGAAGGTCTTGGTGTTGCTGCCGATCCGCACGTGCCCGTCCACCGGCACCGCCTCGGTGCCGCCGAGCTCGGCCGTTCCGGCGCTGCCCGTCCACTCACCACACTCATCGTGCACCCGCAGCGACACTCCGACGAAACCGGCATCGACCATCTCCTGGAGGACCTTGTCCAGCTCCAGGCGGTCCTGGCCGGCCTCCGGCACGGCCGGGACGCTGTCCGCGGCAACCGTGCCGGGTGAGACGGAGGCGGCGTCGAGGGCCGCGGTGATCTTGCGGGCCATCTCCGCCATGGCGGGGCCGGCCTCACCCCGGGTGGACGCTTCGACGGCGACCAGGACGGTGCGGCGGAAGTCGGCGGCCTCGTCCGGGTCCCGCTGCTGGAGCAGGCTGACGGACTGCGTCAGGGCGGGCAGCACCTGGTCGGCGAGTTCGGCCACGGTCTTGCCGTACTTCACGCCCTTGGGGGCCTTGGCGAGCACGTGCCCGACCAGGCCGGTCGCGGAGGTCAGGGCGATGGAGCCCTCGGTGGCGGCCTTGTGCGCCGAGCCGGCGGCACCGGCGGCGGACATCAGTGACACGGCGCCCCACGCGGCGGTCCGCAAGGTGAGCTGGTCCTGTTCGGGGAGGGTGATGGACATGGCTATGTGCTCCTTCACATTCGTTACGAAAAATCACGTGAACGGGCGGACGCTGGAGTGTGGGTATCTGAGCGGCTCAGGCCGAGTCGCCCGAGAAAATCGCCTCCACCATCGAGGCCGTCCTCGCCGAATCGTTCATGGCATCCACGATCGCCGGCCGCTCTGACGCCAGGCCGTCGCCGTCCTGACGCGGCCGCTGACACGACACCGCCTGGTGGCGGTGAGCGTGAAGGCCGGTGGAGATCGAGCCTTCATGGTTTGCATCGGACACGGTCACGTTGCTGCGAAGCTGGGCGCGTAGTCCTTCAGCCTGACGATCTGCCCGCAGGCCACCCCAGGCGCGTCGGCGTCGGCCATGCCAAGCCCTTCCTGGATGGGCGTGCCCATGAAGAACCGGTCGGCCCCTTCTCGCCCCGTCTGCTGATGCTCGGCGACGAAGCCGCGCATCTCCCGCTCGTAGGCGGCGAACGCCGACGTGTGCTCGCCGCTGGCCACGGCCAGCTCGCCGGCCAGGATGTAGGCGCCGATCAGCGCCTGGGAGGCGCCACGGCCCGAGGTCGGCGCCGCGCAGTAGCCGGCGTCCCCGAGCAGCACCACCCGGCCCGAGGACCAGCGGTCCATCTCCACCTGGTCGTTGGCGTCGAAGAAGAAGCCCTCCGCCCTGCTCATCTCCTCCAGCAGGCGCGCGACCTGCCCGCCTTCGCCGGCGAACCGCTCGGCCACGATGCGCTTGTGCTGTTCGGTGTCGTCGCGGTCGTAGGCCAGCGGCCCGCAGGCGAAGTGCAGCGCAGCGTACGCCCCGGTGTTGTCGCGGACGCTGAAGATGTCGGCCGCCTTGCCCGGCATGCTGTGGAGCTGGCCGGTGTCGGGCAGGCAGAGGTGGTTGGGCAGACTGAAGGTCGCCGTGTAGATGCCCAGGTGCCGTACGAACCGCTGGTGCGGCCCGAAGACCAGCGAGCGGGTGCAGGAGTGCAGCCCGTCAGCACCGACCGCCAGGGCGAAGCGGCGCGGCCGGCCGCGTTCGAAGGTGACCCGCACACCGCTGGCGCCCTGCTCCAGGGCGGTGATCGAGTCGCCGAAGACGTACTCCGCCTCCTGGCGGGTGACCTCGTAGAGCAGGGCGATCAGGTCGCCCCTGAGGATCTGCAGGTCGGCCGCGAGGACCACCGCGGGCAGGGTGCCGTCATCGTCCGCCCTCGCCGCTTGGCCGATGTGCGGGTTCAGCGCGTGAACCCGCTCCAGCAGGGCCATACGGTCCAGCACGTCCAGCGCCTCGCCGCGCAAGTCCACCGGGCCTCCGCCTGTCCGCAGCTGCGGGGCCCGCTCGACCACGGTGGGGGTGAAACCGTGGTGGCGCAGCCAGTACGCCAGAGCGGGCCCGGCGATGCCGGCGCCGGAAATGAGGACGTCCATCAACATGCTCCATCGAACGAACGGTTCGTGCGATTCGAGGATCAAGTACGGTGAACACCCGGAACAACGACGAACCTCGAAAGATCACGTTCAGTGGGAGTGAACGGAGCAGGTCAGGCGTGGAACTGCGCGACATCGAGATCTTCCTGCCCCTGGCCGAGGAGCTGCACTTCGGTCGCACCGCCGCCCGGCTGTACCTGTCACCCGCCCGCGTCACCCAGGCCATCCAGAAGCAGGAACGGCAGATCGGCGCCCCGCTGTTCGAGCGCACCAACCGCACGGTACGGCTGACGCCGGTCGGCCGGCAGCTCCGCGACGACCTGCGGCCTCTCTACGCCGGGCTGAAGGACAGCATGGAGCGCGCCCAGCTCGCCGGCCAGGGCATCACCGCCACCCTGCGCGTCGGCATGCTCCCCGCCAACGCCTACGACCTGCGCCCCTACTGGGACGTCTTTCGCCTACGGCACCCGCAGTGGAAACTGCGCGTCCAGAGCACCCAGTTCAGCGACGCCTTCGCCACGCTGCGCCGCGGGGACATCGACGTCCTGATCGCCTGGCTGCCCATCGACGAGCCCGACCTCACCGTGGGACCGGTCCTGTTCGCCGAACCCCGGGTGCTGGCCGTCTCCACCGGCCACGAGCTCACCCGCCGCACGTCGGTCTCCCTGGAGATCGCCGCCGACTTCCAGCACCCGCAGTCCGACACCCGGCCCGGCTACTGGTACGACGCCTATATTCCACGCGAGACCCGCCGCGGCCGCACGATCGAGCGCGGCCCCGTGGTGCAAACCACCGAAGAGGCCATCACCTTCGCCAGCATGGCCGAGATCGTCGTGCTCTTCCCCGCCCACATGACCCGCTACTGGGTACGGCCGGACATCGCCTACCTGCCGGTCACCGACATGGGGCCGCTGCCGTACGCGATGGTGTGGCGCAACGAGACGGACAACGAGCTCATCCGCGCCCTGACCGAGGTCGTCCGCGACCTCGGCCCCCTTACGCCCCAGAGCTGATCGCCGAACCCACGGTGAACCCGGAAACGCCTCGCCGGAGCGGACGTCATCAGACTCAGCGTCGCCTTGAAGAGCTGCAGCCCATTGCAGCAGATCGACGGCAGGGATGCCCGGCGGGGCGGCGTCGTCCGAGCGAACGTGATCGCGGGGTACCCCACCGGTGGCGTAGCTGACTACGGGCCGCTCGCACATGTCACTCGCATTGCGGGCGGACCACCCGGGGAGGGCTCCGCCCCATGTCCGGACTGTCGGCGCTGACATCGCTGGCATGGACCGCGAAGATGTACGCGATAACAGCCTATTATCGCGTACATAAGCGATCACGGCCGCCCGCCGATCAGGCGATCCGTCTCCGGGGACGGTGCGCGACTCGGGCACGTTATCCGGTACATCACGCCGAGCCTCATGCCCGTCCGGCGGCGGGCATGAGCGCCGCCGGGCGGAAGATCGCGCCGCGCCTACGGACGGGCCGGCCGGGAGAACCCTGAGATGACGGTGGTGGATCTGCGTCATCGGTACGTGCCGATCGACCGGAAGCAGGACGACGAGGCTCTGGGGCGCCGATACCGGCACCGGTGGGTCGTGTCGGGGCACTGGAGGAATCAGGCACACGGACCGGACCAGTCACTGCGCCGGCAGACTTGGGCCCCCTCGTACGTGAAAGGTCCGGACGGGGCACTGCTGTTGGTGACCGAGAAGGTCAACGTGTGGCGGCGATAGCCGTCCCCGGCTGGGTGAAGTGCTCGCCAGAAACGACAAGCCGTGTCTGCCTGCGGTCGATCAGCAGGCCGGGTGAGCATGGACCTATGACCTCACCCGAGCTTCCCGGCCCGCCCACTGACGATCCCGTGCCCGACTGGGTGCACTAGTGCTCCGTTCCTTTTTGAGCGACAAGATTAGACGTACGATCAGGGCCCAGCGGGTCGTTGATGGGCGGTGAGGCAGTGCCGAAGCTCCTGTTCGCGCGGGCGCCGAAGGACATGGTGGAGGAACGGAAGGTCCGCAAGCTGGCCGGTGCACGACATGCCCCGGCCGACTGGATCCGCAGAGCGCAGATCATCTCTTTGAGCTGGGAGCGGCTGCGGGTGCCGCAGATCGCCCGCAGCATCGGTTGCAGTGAGAAGACGGTGCGCTACCGACTGGCACGTTTCAACGCCGAAGGTCTCGATGGGCTGGGAGATCGGTCTGGTGTCGGCCGTAAACGGCGGATCAGCGAAGCCGAGCGCTCACAGATCATCGCGCTGGCCCGCAGCCGGCCTCCGGGCCGGCCGCTGCGCGATCAGGCAACCGGTGAGCTGGCCGCGGACCAGGAGGACGGACCGGGCAACTGGACACTGGACACGCTGACCGAAGCCGCCCAAGGGCTGGGCATCAAAGTGGCGCGCTCGCAGGTGCGGCGAATTTTGTTGGCCGATGGGGTGCGCTGGCGCCGCACCCGCTCCTGGGCCACCAGCCACGACCCGGACTTCGCCCCAAAAGAACCCGCATCGTTGCCCTCTACACCGGCCCGCCACCGGGAGTGACCGTGGTGGCCGCCGACGAACTCGGCCTCATCCTTTCCCGCACTTTCGAGGCCGCGCCCGGCTGGAGCGCCGACGGCCGGAGAATCAAAGCCGCTGTGGAATACAGCCGGGGACCGGAGAAGATCTGGGTCTACGGCGGCCTTCGCATCGCTGACGGCCAAGCGGTCACCATGTGCGCCGCCTCGCGCAACAGCGCCGGCTGACAGCGCTTTCTGACGCTGCTGGAGCAGGCCAACCCGACCGGAACGATCGCGGTGATCACCGACAACCTCCTCCAGCCATAACAGCGTCTCCACCCGAGAATGACTCATTGACCATCCGCGCATCCAGCAGGTGTTCATCCCCAAGGGCGCCTGCTGGCTCAACCTGCAAGAAGCCTGGTGGCGCATCTTCCGCCGTCAGGCCCTGGCTGGGCAGACCTTCGCCGACCCCGGCGAGATCACCTACGCCACCACCGTTGCAACCGCCCAGTTCAACACCCGCGCTCGCCCCTGGATCTGGGGCCGTCCGGCTCCTGAACCTCGCCGCCGTTGGCGTCGGTTTATCTACCTGCTTTGAGGAACGAAGCATTAGTACGGCCTGGCGCTACATCCGCGAAAGCGTCGATCTCCTGGCCGCTTTGGCCGATGACGTGCACGCCGCCGTCGAGTGTGCAGCCCGATTGGCCTACGCCATCGTGGACGGCACGCTCATTCCCATCGACCGCGTCGCCGATGAGCGGCCGCATTACAGCGGGAAACATAAGCACGCGGGATGAACGTGCAGATACTGGCCGATCCCATGGGCCGGCTGGTGTGAGCCTCGCCTGCTCTGCCGGGCACCGTCCACGATGTGACCACGGACCGGACGGTGGGCCTGATCGACGCCTTGGTCGGCGCCGGTGTGAAGACTTTGGCCAAAATAAGGGCTATCAGGGGGCGGGCGGCACGATACGGACGCCGTTCAAGCGGCATCGCCATCGCCCCTGGCTGTCTCGAGCGCAGAGGGACGTCAACCGCTCCCACGCCCGCATCCGGGCCATCGGTGAGCGTGCTGTCGCGATGTTGAAAGCCTGGAAGGTACTGACCAAGCTGCGCTGCTGTCCACATCGCGCGACCGCGCTCGTGCAGGCGATCCTCGTGCTGCAACTCGTCGAAGAGCGCCGTTACTCAGGATGAAAAGGGCTCAATGACTCACCCTGGTCCTTCCCATGCCCGGCCCGGCGAGGATGGTCGATGTCGGCTTGAGTGAACGACGTCACAATTTTTTGGACTTGCTAGTCCACTCTGTGATGCCGCATGATAAATGGACCGTGAAGTCCAGAACCGAAGTTCGCAAGCCTTTCCGGTGATGCCCACATCACCGAGCAGGTTTGATCGCCAATCCTCACCGGGACGCGTGTCGACTTGGAGGCGGACTGACGGTGCAGGAGATCTGCGTAGGCCCGTTGCCGTGTGGCGGGAGCGCGTACGTCGTCTGTGAGACAGAGAGCAGCCCGCTTGACGGGGCCCGGGTGGCCGAAGCGAGCACCGGCGGGATGTCCGTCCACATCACTGGTATAGGGGTGATCGATTATGGATGCCATTGAGCGTCTGAGCATTACTGAAGATCTTCGTCGCCTGATGGCTCGCTACGTCCGCTACGCGGATCATCAACGCTGGCAGGACCTGGCGAATCTGTTCACGCCAGACGGCACGTTCACCCCGCACAAGCCGGACGGATCGGTTTGGTTGCACATGGAGGGCCGGGAAGGGATCGCCGCCACGGTCGGCGCCAGCGGCGGCCCCGGCGTCACCTTGGTCCACCACCTGTTCTCCGACGAGATCGACGTCGACTCGGCGACCGCCGCCCACGGCGTATGGGCAATGGAGGACATCATCACCCGTCCCAAGGACGCCGACGTGTCCGAGGACATCCCTTTCAGGGGCATGCACGGCTTCGGCCACTACCACGCACACTTCGTCAAGACGAACGGTTCATGGTACATCGCCGAGCTCAAGCAGACCCGGGTCCGCCTGGACTTCACCAACTGACGCTACCTGCAGCCTCCTCACCTCGCCCGGCGGCCGGTCACACCCGACCACGGTGCGATCAGAACATCGGCAGGCGGCGGCGCCCGCCTGCCAGACAGCAACTTCTCTTCCACCACTACGCGAAAGCAGCCTTGCCGTGAGCAACAACAAGCCCAGCGCGCTGGAACCGTACAAGATCGATGTCCCCCAGGAGGCTCTGGACGACCTCAAGGACCGTCTGAAGAAGACCCGCTTCTTCGACGACCTGGACAATGAGGAGGAGTACTACGGGATCAGCACCGCCTACCTCAAGCCGCTCGTGGAGTACTGGGCGGACGGCTTCGACTGGCGTGCGCAGGAGAAGCGGCTGAACACCTACGACCAGTACAAGGTCGAGATCGACGGTACGCCCGTGCACTTCTACTACGTGCGCGGCAAGGGCCCGAACCCGATCCCGCTCGCCATTCATTCCGGCTGGCCGTGGTCCAGCGGGTTCAGCCTCCCACTCATCGGCCCGCTGACGGACCCCGCCGCCTACGGCGGTGACCCGGCCGACTCCTTCGACGTCATCATCCCCGACCTGCCCGGATTCGCCTGGTCCACCCCCGTCGGCAGGGGCGACCTGAACTACTGGAAGATCGCCGACATCATTCACAAGCTCATGACCGAGGTACTGGGCTACGAGAAGTACGCCGCGGCGGGCTCCGACTACGGCGCCCTTGTCACCAGCGCGCTCGGCCACAAGTACGCCGACAGCATCATCGGCCTGCACTACGGTCACGACATGCCTCCGGGCCAGTTCACGAACGAGCGGTTCTGGGACCTGACCGACGGCGCCAAGATTCCCGAGGACGCCACGCCGGAGCTGCGGGCGGGCCTGGAAAACCTCGTCAGCACCTACGTCTCCCACGTCGCGGTCCACATGCTCGACGCATCGACCCTCACCCACGGTCTGAACGACTCCCCCATCGGCATGCTCGCCTGGCTCCTGCGGCGGTGGAAGAAGTGGAGCGATAAGAGGGGTGACTTCGACAAGAACTTCCCCCGCGACTTCATCCTCACCGAGGCCACCACCTTCTGGGTGAACCAAGCCATCGGCTCCTCCATCCGCATGTACCGCAACGCGGCGCGCTACCCGTGGGTGCCCTCCCACAGCCGCCAGCCCGTCGTCGAGCCGCCGGCCGGCTTCACCTTCCTCCTCGGCGACGCCTACCCGCCCGGCGTCAACACCGTCGAAGGGCGTATCGCCGCCTTTGAGAACGGCCCCACGCGCAGCTCCTTCAACGTGATCAACGTCAACGCCCACATGAAGGGCGGCCACTTCGTCCACTACGAGAACCCCGAAGCCTTCACCAACGACGTCCGGGAGACCTTCCGAAAGCTGCGCTGACCATGTAGCCGGTGGGCCTCCTGCTCCGATCCCGGAGCAGGAGGCCCACTGCCATCCACCGGCGGCTCTCCTCCCGACGCCGCTCAACCCCACACGCGATGCCGTCGGGACTGTACGGTTTTCGGCTCCGTCTCTCTTTCGGTGGTGACGGAGCGCCCTGACGCGTCACAGTGAGTCATGCGTGATGTCGATGAGCTGGTGAGTGTGGTGTTCGCGGGGTTATCGCCGCTGGTCGTGGAGAACGTGGCGGACGAGCGCGAACGGATTCGGGTACGGGCGCGAACCCCGGACGGCCCTGTCGCCTGCCCTGGCTGCGGTGCCGAGACCACACGCGTGCACGGCTATCACGAGCGGAACGTGGCTGATGTCCCGGTCGACGCACGCCGCGTATTCGTGGCGGTGCGGATCCGCCGCCTGATATGCCCGACGCGAGGCTGCCGTCAAACCTTCCGCGAACAACTCCCCGGCGTGCTGGAACGCTACCAGCGGCGCACTCCCCGCCTGAGCGGCCACATCGGCGCTGTGGTTCGCGAATTGGCCGGACGTGCCGGCACACGAGTCTTATCCGCCCTGGCCATGCCCCTGTCGCGGCATACCGCCTTGCGCATCCTGCTGCGGCTGCCCCTGCCGCAGCTTCAAGTGCCCCGCGTCTTGGGAGTGGACGACTTCGCCCTGCGCCGACGCCATCGCTACGCCACCGTGCTCATCAACGCCGAGACCCGCCAGCGCATCGACGTCTTGCCCGACCGCACCGCCAACACCCTCGAGGCTTGGCTGCGCACCCATCCCGGAGTGCAGGTCGTGTGCCGAGACGGCTCCGGCACCTACGCCGAGGCAATCCGCCGCGCCCTCCCGCAAGCGATCCAGGCCGGTGATCGGTGGCACTTGTGGCACGGCCTCGGCCAGGTCGTCATGAAAGAGGTCGCCGCGCACAGCGCCTGCTGGGCCAAGGCCGGCCCGCCCCCGCAGGACGGCCCCCGAGCACAAAGCACCCTGCAGCGCTGGCATCAGGTCCACGACCTGCTCGGCAAGAACGTCGGTCTGCTGGAGTGCGCGCGCCGCTTGAACCTGTCGCTCAACACCGTCAAGCGCTACGCGCGCGTGCCCGAGCCCGGACGGCTGCGACGCGCCCCGCAGTACCGGCCCACCCTGGTCGACCCCTACCGTGACCACCTGCGGCGCCGCCACGCCGACGACCCCGCCGTCCCCGTCCTGCACCTGTTCAACGAGATCAAGACCCTCGGCTACCCGGGCAGCTTCAACCTCCTGTATCGCTACATCACCCAGGGCCGCGTCGAAGGCGACCGCCCGCCCATCTCACCGCGCCACCTGGCCCGGCTCCTGCTCACCCGGCCCGGTAACCCCACCGTCAAGCGGCAGAACCTGCGTGACGAGCTCACCGCCACCTGCCCCGAAATGACCGACTTGGCCGGGCTGGTGCGCGCCTTCGCCGACCTGCTCCGACCGCGCAAGGACAATGCCGACCGCCTCAACGAGTGGATCACCACCGTCCGCGCCACCGACCTACCCCACCTGCACTCCTTCACCCGCGGCCTCGACCAAGACCGCGACGCCGTCCATACGGCCGTCACCATGCCCCACCACAACGGCGGCACCGAAGGCGTGAACACCAAGACCAAGCGCATCATGCGCCAGATGCACGGCAGAGCCGGCTTCGCACTACTCCGCCACCGCATCCTCTTGGCCTAACGCTCCGTCACCACCGAAAGAGAGACAGAGCCGATTATGGGACAGAGCCGAAAACCGTACAGTCCCGCAGGGAGCGGGGCGCAGGCGGCATGATCGTCTTGACCTTCGCCCTGGTCGGCGACATCGTCGTGCCCAGTGATCGCGGCCGCTGCCAGGGCATGTTCGAGTCCGTGTACGGCGTGGCCGGCACCGTCGGCCCCTGCTCGAAGGCGTCTTCACCGACCAGCCGCGCTGGCGGTGGGCGTTCCTGGTCAACCTCCCCACCGGTGCGCTCACCCTGGTCATCGCCGCGCGGGTGCTGCCTGCCGGTATCAGGGGCGCTGGGAGGGCGGCGCCGAACCACACGTGCTACTGCGGGGCGGGGCGCTCAAGGTCGGCCGGAGTGGCACCGGGCGGGCCGAGGACGATGTCGCCGAACTCCTCGGTGACCGCCTGGAACAGGCCCATGTCCCAGTCGGTCTCAGGCGTGGCCAGATGCGCGGGCGTGCCCGTCCGGCGAATGAGCTCGGCGAACTTGCCGGGCGAGGTGATGTTGAGCGTGCGCGCGCCGTCGGCGCCGGCCTTGAGCGTGTGCGGGGTGTTCATCGGGATGGCGTAGAAGTCACCCGAACGTAGCGTGAAGGTCTCCGGGCCCGCCCACACCGTCAGGGAGCCGTCGATGACCCAGATCCGCTCCTCATAGCCGGTGTGCAGGTGCAGCGGCGTTCCGGCCCCGCCGGGCAAAGTGATCTCGGACAGGTCATGACGCCCGTCCGTCTCCTCTGCGGATGTGAGGATGGATAGGCGCAGGTGCTGTCCAAGAACGAACTGGCGGTCCTGCGGGACCGGCGGCGGCGAGGGAAATCAGAGGCGGCGGCGGGCTTGCGGACCAGCTGGCAGAACTCCGCCCGCTTGCCCTCCCACTGCTCCGGGGTGAACAGGTAGGTGCCCGGGTCGGCGTACCGGCGCGAGCCGGGCACGAACACGTCTCCGGAGCGGAGCCCGTCCCGCAGGGCCAGCACCACGCACAGCTCCCAGTAGTGGCGGAACGCAGTGTCATCACCGGCCTTGCGGGCCTTGGCCAGATAGTCGGCGTACCGGGCCGACACGAACGACGTTGGTGCCTCAGCCGGGACCTTGCGCCCGTGGGTGCGGTTCAGGTCCTTCAGCATCTGCAACGCGGTCATCAGATCCTGGGCGCCGGGCCCGCCCTGGAAGTCGATCACCGACAGCACTCTGGGGGTGAAGCGGCGCAGGTAGGTATAGGAGGCCTCCAGCGCCGCCAGCCGTCCGTGGTCGCGGGGCAACGGTTTCCACGACAACGAGGCGACCTCGCGGAGCTTGTCGAGTCCGATCTGGCCCCGCAGCAGCCCGCCGACCTCCTCGTCCGGGATGCCCGGGTCGTTCAGCACCGGCAGGATCACATCCATCAGCAACTGGCGGGCCTCTCCCTTCTTGGCCCGCTCCGCCAGGGCCTCGTCGGTCTTGGCCTTCGCGTGGGACTCGCGCGCCGACACCGCCTGGTCGAACAAGGCGATGACCTCGTCCAGCTGATCGACCGCGGATTGGGCGACCAGCGAAAGCAGGATCGGGTAGCGGCGCTCCTCCCGGCGCTCCAGGCCCTGCACCGTGGATCGGCGAGCCACCGTGGCCAGGAACCGGCGCCGCTCCCGGGGCAGCATTGACAGGTCCAGCTGGTGGGCGTTCATCGCCCGCAGGTACAGCAGCTTGTCGAGCGACACCCCGATCACCGGGACACTCGCCTCGACCGCGGGCGTCGTCAGCCACCGCAACCGGGACGTCCCGATCTCCGAATCCTCCACCAGCAGCCGGTCCAGGCCGGCCCGCATCGACCCGGTGAGCAGATGCCCGACCTTCTGGGTGGTCAGCTTCCCCGCCGCCGCGCGGGCCGTGGTCACCAGCTCCATCAGCGTGACCGCTCCGGGCCGCACGACCTGGGCGGACTGCAGGTGCTCCACCGCCTGCTGGAACAGCAGGCTCGGGGTGTCGTGCTCCATCGCCCGATCCAGAAGGAACTGCTCCAGCTCCTTCCACTGGATGCTGCCCGGCTTCGGGTTCTTCCACGTCAGGTATTTCAGAACCGCCTTCAGATGATCGCTGCGGGTCTGGGGCCGCTTCCGCGTCACCCGGTCGTACTGCTCAAGCATCCCGGGAAACACCGCCATCTGGCCCGCCAGCCGCAGCAGCGCCGCCTGCGGGATCCCCAGGAGGTCGTCGGGGATGTAACCGAGCCACGGCAGCGTGCACAGCTGAACGGCCAGCCCCAGCCGAGCCTCCGGACCCCGGCCTGGCGCGTCCAGGAACCCATGCTCGCGCGGCGTCAACGTGAAGTACTTGTTCAGCTCCTCGCGTCCGATGTCCGGGAACGACCGCAGACGCTCCAACTGCTCATCCGACAGGAACCGCGTCGACATCAACCACCCCGTACGTCACGGAACACACGAACCATGACGAACCGTAGTTGAGGAGATCAACAACCGTCCCGGAAACCCGAGTAACCGCAGGTCAGACTCATATCCGTTGGATTTCCGCTGTTTGCTACGGGGACCCCATATTAGAGGAGTCCCGACGGGCAAGGTCCGCTACGACAACCTCAAGGCTGCGGTCTCCGCGGTGCTGGGGTTCACCCGGGCCCGGACGGAGTCCGCCCGCTGGACGGCGTTTCGAGAGCACTACGGGGTCGAGGCGTTCTACTGCCAGCCGGGGATCAAGGGCGCCCACGAGAAGGGCGGGGTCGAGGGCGACATCGGCTGGTTCCGCCGCAACCACCTGGTCCCGATTCCAGAGGTCGGCTCGCTGGATGAGCTGAACGAGATGATCGACTGTTGGGACGAGGCCGACGAGGGACGGCGGATCGGGGCGCGGGCCAGGACGGTTGGCGAGTACTTCGCGATCGAGCGGCCGCTGCTGCGGATGGTCTCGCAGGAGCCGTTCGAGACTGGGCTGCTGCTCCCGGTCCGGGTCGATCGCTACAGCCAGATCACCGTCCGGACGAACCGGTACTCGGTCCCAGCCCGGTTCATTGGCCGCCAGCTGCGGGTGATGCTGCGCGCCTCCCGCCTGATCGTCTATGACGGACAGCAGGTCGTCGCCGAGCACGATCGGTTGTTCGCCAAGGGCGGCCGGCGCCTGGAACTGGACCACTATCTGGAGGTCCTGATCCGCAAGCCCGGCGCGCTGCCGGGCGCGACCGCTCTGGAACAGGCGCGGGCCGCGGGCAGGTTCACCCCGGTTCACGACACTTGGTGGGCGGCGGCCTGCAAAGCCCACGGCGACCGCGACGGCACCCGCGCGCTGATCGAAGTGCTGCTCCTGGCCCGTCACATTCCTACCGAGCATCTGGTTACCGGCCTGGCCGCCGCGCTGCGGGTCGGCGCCCTCACCGCGGATGCGGTCGCTCTGGAGGCCCGCAAAGCCGCTGAGGAAGACGAACAAGCTGCTCCTGAACCTGCCCAGCACGACAACCACGAGGCAACGGTGACGTTCCTGACTGAACGGCGCCTGGCCCAGCTTCCCCGCGACACCCGGCCGCTGCCCTCGGTGACGGCCTATGACCAGCTCCTCAAACGCGCCCGGCCACCCGGCGAGCGCCCAGCCCAAGGAGAAACACCATGAGCGTCCCCCACCGCGGCATGACCGAACAGGCCGCCCAGGCCTCCATCGACCAGGCCTGCCGGATGCTCCGCCTGCCCAGCATCCGCACCGCTTTCCCCGAACTGGCCGAGCAGGCGACCCGCGAGCAGATGTCCTACCTGGGATTCCTCGCCGAGCTCTTGCTAACCGAATGTGATGACCGTGCTCGTCGCCGCTCCGAACGTCGTATCAAGGCGGCCCAGTTCCCCCGCGACAAGTCTCTGCGCGCCTTCGACTTCGACGCCAACCCCAACATTGACCCCGCTACCATCCACACGCTCGCCACTTGCGAATGGGTGAAAAAGGGCCAGCCCCTCTGCCTGATCGGCGACTCCGGCACCGGCAAGTCCCACCTGCTCATCGCCCTCGGGACCGAGGCGGCGATGAAGGGCTACCGGGTCCGCTACACCCTCGCCACCAAGCTCGTGAACGAACTCGTCGAGGCCGCCGACGAGAAGGTCCTCGCCAAGACCGTCGCCCGCTACGGACGCGTCGACCTGCTCTGTATTGACGAACTCGGCTACATGGAACTCGACCGGCACGGCGCCGAGCTCCTCTTCCAGGTCCTCACCGAACGCGAAGAGAAGAACAGCGTCGCCATCGCCAGCAACGAGTCCTTCTCCGGCTGGACCCGCACCTTCACCGACCCGCGCCTCTGCGCTGCGATCGTCGACCGGCTTCCTTCGCCGGCAACATCCTCGAGACCGGCACCGACTCCTACCGCCTTGCCCAGACCCGAGCCAGAGCCGAACAAGCCAGCTGACCCGTGCTCGGTACTGGTGGGGTCGCGTATTCAACTGTCGCGAGTTGTCGTTCCCCTGGGCCCTACTGGTGACGTTCCGTGCTCGCCGGAGGCGTGGCGGTTCAGTCGTGGAACCCGCGGAAGACGCCGTCTGCGTCGGCGCTCTCGGCGAACTCGCCGAAGTCCATGTTGCCGATGGAGAGGTTGGCGTGAATCCCGGGGATCTCGGAGGGGATGACGCGCATCTCCCATGTGAATTCCAGCTCGATGACCAGGAACGGCATCTCCTGCGAATCGACGGTGACCTTGTCGGCGATGACGAGGATCGGGTCCTGGTAGCCGTCCGGAAGCAGGGCGAGGATCTGCTGCGCAGTGAAGCCTTGATAGGCGGGGTCCTCGACGACCTTCACCTGGCCCGAGAACTCCTTTGCCCAGCCGTCCTTGTCGATGTCGCCGAGCGTGTTTCGTACGGCCTGCCATCGTTCCTGGTCAGAGAAGTCGGTACACACCACGAGCAGGGCGTCGACTTTGGGCAACATGTCCATCTGACGATCTTCGAGGCGATGCCAGTGGCTCCGCAAGCTCACCGACGACCCTAGTGTCCGTAGTGGCGGTTGGAATAGGCGAGCACACCAATCAGTACCGCAGGCCCATGGGGGTTAAGCAGCGCCATGATCAGACTCAGGGCCGCCTGCCGCTTTCAGTTGCTCGAGTATAGCGCCGAGGCTCTTCCCGGGCTGAGGCTCTTGTGACGGTGGCAGGTCGGCGATCGCGCCCACCAAAAACGGTCCGTCCAGCAGATCGGCGGTGAACGTCACGCCGGTGAGGCGGGCCGCCATCGCAAACATCCGCGCGCCATGTCCGGACAGGTCGTCGTAGCGTTGATCCCAGTCCTCATCTGAGCCCTCCGCGAGAGGCAAACCGAACTCGCGCATGAGGCCGGCCAGCCGGTCGGTGTCGGCACCGGAGCGACGCTCGGGAAAAGTCGGGTCGAAAGCCGTGAGCACCATGCCGTCCGCGGCGTAATGAAAGTAGTCGCAGGCATAGTCATGCCGCAGGACGGACACCACGTCGGTGTCGGCCGACAGACGCTCCAGCGTCGGGTTGTCCGTCCCCGACCAGCCGCACGGCTCCACCGCCGCGCACCCATCGCCGGTTGCGACCACTCCGACATAACCACCTCCCTCACCACCCTTGGTCATCATCGTGAAGTCGGAGACTGCCAGCTTCAGCTCGGCGAAGTTCATCTGCGTGCTCGTGCGAGCGCCGAACCGGCGCAGCACCTCGGCCGGGTCGAGCCCACGCACCAAGGTCACGCAATAGATCTCGCCGAGCAGGTCGCCCCGATCGCCGTACGGCGGTTGCAGCCAGCGGAACGGCGTCAGCGCATCGATTGTCATGTCGCGATCTTGGCAGGCCCTACCGACATAGTCAGGCCCACTTTGCCCTTCCGCGCGCACCTGCTGCCCGAGAGCTCGGTTGTTGCCGCCGACATCACGGAAAGTCACTACCACGGCCCTCGGCATCGAGAACTCGCGATAGTCGAATAGGTGACTCCACCAGTACCGAGCCCATGACCACACTCACACAGCGTCACAAGAGCCATGTCCCGGACCCACGGCATGGCTCTCTTTTTCACTAACACTCCAAGGCAGTTGATCAGCAAATGGCTCTCAAACCGACCGACACGTGGCTCTCGGATCCACCTTCATAGCCAGTCGTCCTTGCGCCGGCCACCCACGGGGAGACGTCAAGGTGAGCGGTGAGTGACCTGCAGCCGAACGGCTGGTGGCGGGCCGAACATCCGCCGCAGCGGGAAGTAACGATCAAGTAGGCTGCCGATCGTGTCCGCGCCTCCCCCGCTCACCGGCCCCATGCGTGCCCAGGCGCGTTCGACGCCCGGTCGGTGGCTGTACGCCGTCGACCCGTTCTTCGACCCGGACGGCGCTGTCCCCCCGTACGGGGTGATCGGCGCGTGGCGAATCGACGAGCGCGGCGAGGTGAGCGAGGAGTTCACCCCCAACCCCGGCTACCGGCCCTCGCCGGTGTCGCTGGGCTTCGGGGAGCCGTCCGACCCGCTCGACGCCGCCGTCCAGCTGGCGGTGACCGGCTATTCGGACGGCGAAGACCTCATGGCGCTCCTGCTGGAGTCGGAGGTCTTCGTGGACACGGGCCCCGACGGGAGGATCCCGGTGTACGACACGAAAGTCGTCATGGCCTACACCTCTTGGGCCCATCTGCCGAAGGACCTTCCCGCCGGGGTGTCGGGCCGGCGGGTGCTGCGCGGCGTCGACCTGGTGGGCTTCATGCCCGAGGGCGTCGATCTCGCGCTCAACGCACAGGGGCGCGCGGGCATCCGTGTCCCCCGACCGCGCGGCCGCTGACCGGCCATGTCCCTTCAGCTGCCGCAGGAGCTGGCCGTCCCGCTCGCCTGGACCGGCTTGGTCGTCTGGCCGGACTCCGACGAAGACGCGATCCGTGCGCAGGGTACACGCTATGTGATGCTCTCGGTGCGGCTGAGGCGCTCCGCGCAGGACACCGAGGCTCATCACAGCCAGGTGTGGGAGCGCAACTCCGGCGACGGCGTGGACGCCTACCGCTCGTGGGCGCGGCGAAGCGCGCCGGCCGACCGGCTGAACCGGCTGGCCGACGCCCTGGAGCTGGTCGGCCTGGCCCTGCTGAGCGCGGCCTCGATCGTGCTGCTGTGGAAGCTCGGGGTGATCGCCCAGCTCGTCGCGCTGCTGATCGCCGTCACCCGCGCCATGGCCACGGCGGTGATGTCCCCGGCGGCCTCGCTGGTGGCCGTCGCCGCGCGTACGGCCGCGACCCGCGCCGCCCTGCGCCGGCTGCTGGAGGAGGTCGCCCGCTTTTTCTCGCGCGGCGTGGTCGACCCGCTCAAGCGGGCGGTCATGCTCCTGCGCGGCGGCGTCGGCCGCCTGCGTGGCCGCCCGGCGGACTGGGACCCCCTCAAGGTCGCCGCCAACCGCCACGTCGACGTCTCCGCGATCCGGCCCCGGCCGCGCTTTCGCGACTCCCTCCTCCCCGGTACGCGGCCGGTCTGGCGCACAGACGACCGTCCCCTCTACCGGTCCGACACCCGTCACCCCGACGAGATCTTCTCCCAGGGGCTGCAGCCGAGGAATCCCGCCAACACCGACCTGAACGGCTACGTCGCCTTCTTGGACGAGCGGGCCAGGAGTTCCGCCTTCGTCGGCACCAGCTACAACCGCGACATCCACCGGTGGTGGCACGAGTACGGGTCACAGGGCTGGGTGTACGAGGTCAGCACGCCCGGCGGCACCGGCATCCGGCTGCCGAACTCCAGTTACGACGAGGTCGTCTTTCCCGGTGGCGTCGCCCCCGATCACATCACGCGGGCCCGGCCGTACCAGATGTCCCGCCAGGGGGAGATGACGGTGGGCGAGTGGCTGGACAATCCTCGCGCACGGCCTGGCTGACGGCCTCCTCGCCGAGCTGCTCGGCCCGGCGGTACCCGACGTCCATCCGGCCCAGCGCCTGCTCGGCGTCCCCCAGGTCGGCCACGACCGACTCCAGCGACTCCAGCATCGCCTCGACCGTCTGCCCGAAGAGCCCGCCGACCAGACCGCCGATGGGCCCGGTGCCGAACATGGCCGGCGAGCCGCCGACGTCGTGAGCGCGTGCGGCGAGATCGTCTCGCACCTCCCCCAGCCCGCCGGAGGCCGTCCGAAGGCTGGAGGGGTGGACGTCCAGGGGTTTCATCCGCGGTTCTCGATCCGGCGGGCGAGATCGCCGATCTCGTGTGTGAGGGCGTTCATCTTCCTCATGGACGCGTCCTGGACGCCCTCCAGCGCTCGGGCCAGTGCCGCCACGTCGACGTGTTCGTGTCCGGCCTCGATGTTCGCGCGCAGGTCGTCCAGCGCGGCGTTGACGGCGACCATGATCAGGTCGCACAGCTCGCGTGAGCCCATCCGCATAATGCGCGGATCGACCTTCAGCGACGTGAGCCGGCACTGCGGGGAGACCGTCGCCGACACCCGCCCGTCCGCGGCCCGCCCCTCGCCGCCGCGCGGTTCCTCCTTCGGCGGCGGCTCCTTTCCCAACGCGTCGAGCCCGCGCCTGGCCTCGTCCAGGAACCGATCGAAATCCTCGAAATTCACGGCCACGGGTCGAGGGTAGGGACGGCGGCCTACGGCGAAGTGTCATCGGGGTGAACGGTTCGTGAGGGCCTGTGAGGAGGATTGGTACGGGAGTTAGAGCTGCTAACACAATGAGCTGAGGCGGCGCCAGCAGATCAGTGCGCAGCCGAGGCTGAGGAAGGCTTCGTGGATGTCGTCGCGGACTTCCCAGCGGATGCGCAACCGGCGGAAGTGGTGCAGCAAGGCGAAGGCCTGTTCCACGACCCAGCGCTGTTTCCCCAGGCCAGAGCCGTGCTCGGTACCGCGTCGGGCGATCAGCGGGCGGATGCCCAGGGCGCATACCTGCTTGCGGTACTTGTCGTGGTCGTAACCGCGGTCGGCCAGGACGACATCGGGCCGTCGGCGAGGCCGACCACGCTTGCCACGCACCAGCGGGATGGCCTGCAGCAGCGGGATCAACTGAGTGACATCGCCCGCGATTGCCGCCGGTCAAGATGACGGCGAGCGGGATGCCGGTGGCGTCGGTGATCAGGTGGTGCTTGCTGCCGGCCCGTCCTCCTCGACCTGAACCAGCAGACACTAACCGTCGAGTAACTCGCCCCCAACGACGCCAGACAGCTACCCGAAGTGTGTCCTGGCCTCCGCTTTAGGGCGGAGGCCAGGACCGGGGCGGACGGGATGCGGCGGTCGGGTTAGCGGTGGGTGATCCACCAGATGGTCAGCGCGATGGGGGCCGAGGCGACGGCTGCGGCGGCGCTGCGTACCGCGGCGGCCAGGGCGGCGCGGGTCAGGCGGCGCAGGAACGGGCGGTCGATCATGGGCGGTTCTCCTTACCGCGTGCCCCAGGCGCTGCTCGCCCGGGACGGTGCCCTCATCAAGCCTCTTCGGAGGGTTTTCCGGATCCGCTCGCATCGGCGCGGTGGGGCGGGCAGGGTGGGAGACCTCGGGGAATGGGGTGATGGGTGGCTTTTCCGGATGGTTTCGATCCGGATCCGGATGTACGAGAGGTAGCAGGGTGAGCGGCTCCAGCGATTCAACGGACGCGACAGGGGCAGCCGGTGCGGTGGATGCGACCGGCCGGTACGCCGCCGCGCTCCGGGCGTTGCACCAAGCCGCCGGCGCACCGGACGGCGCGATGATCCAGCGGCAGGCGGCCGCGCAGCGGCCGCCGTTGAAGGTGACGTCCACGTCGTGGAGTGATTGGCGCAACGGCCGCAACGTCCCATCTGACCGGAAGGTCGCCGACTGGCTGATCGTCTTCCTGCGCGGCCGCGCCCGGCAGAAATCCCCCACTTATGGTGCGCCGCCTGACGCGTGGTGGGAGGAGCTTCGACAGCGGGCGCGGGCCGAGCGCCGCCAGGGCCGTGGGCGTGGTGGGCGTCCCCCCACTCCTCACCCGCCGGCCCCCACCGTGCAGAAGGTGGAGAGCGAGCCGGTGCGGTGCTGGGTGGGGGTGGTGCCCCGGGCCGCGGACTGCTTCCAGACCCGCGAGATCGCCGACCGGCTCACCGAGGCCGCCGCCGGCGGTGGGACGGTGGTGGTCTCGCAGGTGCTGGCCGGGATGGGCGGGATCGGCAAGACCCAGCTCGCCGCCGCCTACGCCCGCCGGACGTGGCAGCGACAGGAGGTGGAGGTGTTGGTATGGGTGAGCGCGACCTCCCATTTGCAGATCCTGGCCGGCTACGCCCAGGCCGCCACTGAGCTCGGTCTGCCCACTGACCCCGGTGACGTCGAACGGGCCGCCAGGCGGTTTCTCACCTGGGCCCAGACCACGCCGGCGGCGTGGCTGGTGGTGCTCGACGATGTGCAGGACCCCGCCGACGTGCGGGAGCTGTGGCCCTCGGGCGCAGCTGGGCGCGTGGTGGTCACCACCCGACGCCGGGACGCGGCCCTGACCGCCCAAGGCCGCCGGGAGGTGGAGGTGGGGGTGTTCGCCAAGGCTGAGGCACGCGCCTACCTGAGCGCCAAGCTCGCCGTTCACGACCGCATCGACAGCGACACCGAGATCGACGCGCTCGCCGCCGACCTGGGATATCTGCCGCTGGCGCTGGCGCAGGCGGCCGCCTACCTGGTCGACGCGGGCCTGGATTGCGCCGGCTATCGGGAGCGGCTGGCCGATCGGCGCCGCACCCTGGCCGAGGTGGTCCCCGAGCAGGGCGCTCTGCCCGATGACCACCCCGCGATCGTGGCCGCGGCCTGGTCGTTATCGATCGACCGCGCCGACCGTGCCCGGCCCGCCGGACTGGCCCGGCCCCTGCTGCAGGTAGCAGCTCTGCTGGATCCGAACGGCATCCCGCAGGCCGCACTGACCAGCACCCCGGTGCTGGCCTACCTGGCAACCCAACGACGTCCACGGGCCACGAGGGAGGTGTTGGCTGCCGACGCCCGCGACGGGCTGCGGGTGTTGCACCGCTTCAGCCTTATCGACCACGACCCCACCGCATCTTTTCAGGAGGTGCGGGTCCACCAGCTCATCCAGCGCGCCACCCGCGATACCTTCTCCAGTGCCCAGGTGGCCGCCGTCGCGCGTATCGCCGCCGATGCCTTGCTGGAGGTCTGGCCGGATGTCGAACGTGATCAGGCCGGGCCTGTCTTGTGCGTCAACACCACCACTTTGGGCACCCTCACCGGCACCGCCCTATGGGAATGGAACGATGAGGCACACCCGATCCTGTTTCGCGCCGCGAGCAGCGTCGGCGACAGTGGACAGGTTCACGCAGCCGTCGCCGAATACACCCGGCTGCATGCCACCGCCATCCAGCTTTTCGGCCCCGACCACCCCGACACCCTGAACACCCGCAACAACCTGGCGTACTGGCGGGGGCAGGCCGGGGATGCGGCAGGCGCAGCCACCGCGTTCAAAGACCTCCTCACCGACCACCTGCGGGTATTGGGCCCCGACCACCCCAACACCCTGAACACCCGCAACAACCTGGCGTACTGGCGGGGGCAGGCTGGGGATGTGGCAGGCGCGGCCGCCGCAACCGAAGACCTCCTCACCGACCACCTGCGGGTATTGGGCCCCGACCACCCCAACACCCTGACCATCCGCAACAACCTGGCGCGCTGGCGGGGAGATGCCGGGGATGTGGCAGGCGCGGCCGCCGCAACCGAAGACCTCCTCACCGACCACCTGCGGGTATTGGGCCCCGACCACCCCAACACCCTGACCATCCGCAACAACCTGGCGCGCTGGCGGGGAGATGCCGGGGATGTGGCAGGCGCGGCCGCCGCAACCGAAGACCTCCTCACCGACCACCTGCGGGTTCTAGGCCCCGACCACCCCAACACCCTGACCACCCGAGGCAATCTGGCGTACTGGCGGGGGCAGGCTGGGGATGCGGCAGGCGCGGCCGCCGCAACCGAAGACCTCCTCACCGACCACCTGCGGGTATTGGGCCCCGACCACCCCGACACCCTGGCCACCCGAGGCAATCTGGCGCGCTGGCGGGGGCAGGCTGGGGATGCGGCAGGCGCGGCCGCCGCATTCGAAGACCTCCTCACCGACCGCCTGCGGGTACTGGGCCCCGACCACCCCAACACCCTGACCACCCGAGGTAATCTGGCGTACTGGCGGGGGCAGGCTGGGGATGCGGCAGGCGCGGCCGCCGCATTCGAAGACCTCCTCACCGACCGCCTGCGGGTACTGGGCCCCGACCACCCCAACACCCTGACCACCCGAGGCCACCTGGCGCGCTGGCGGGGGCAGGCTGGGGATGCGGCAGGCGCGGCCGCCGCATTCGAAGACCTCCTCACCGACCACCTGCGGGTACTGGGCCCCGACCACCCCAACACCCTGACCACCCGAGGCCACCTGGCGTACTGGCAGGAGCAGGCGGGACTCGTATAGACGGCCAGGCAGCGGAGGCGATCACACGGTGTTCTTGAGCTCCGTATCGATCGCCGGCTCAACGCAACCGTTCCCATCGTCTCGTCGTCAGTAGTCCAGGGCACGGTCGACCAGGTCGGCAACCTCGGTAGGTGAGGGGGTCCCAGTAGCAATCGCGGAAAATCCAACGGATATGGGTCTGACCTGCGTGGATGGAAGCTGGACCCGCCGTCCCGTGATCGTGTTTCTCAAGGAGTTCCCGCAGGTCAGCAGCAACACCGTTGGATTCTGCTCCATTGCTACTGAGCCCCCATACGGGACGGTTCCGGGACCACTGCGGACGTGACAGGCACCCCCGAACAGCATCACGCCTTCTTATCCACTGAGTTCCGTCCCGGGTTCTCCGCGCTTCGGGACGTCGTTATCCACTGAGCTGGTAGCAGGAGTTCTTGTGTGGCACGTCGGCCAGCAGGGCGCACACCAGGTCGGCGAAGGCCTCGCGTGGTTCAGGCCGGGTGAACAGGGGGCCGGCGATGCGCGTGGTCAGCGCGGTCAGTTCCGTATCCCAGGACACGACGCGATCGTAGGTCAGAGCACACGTCACACACCGACGATGGACCAACTACGTACCGTAGCGAGCCAAACGAATCAAGATCTACGAATGTAGTACCCGTCACTGGCAGATTTTCCATACTCATAGGCAACAAACAAGTCTAATCGCATCATGTACAACAAACAAACGATGTAAAATTTAATAAAGCGACGCACGCTATAAGTCTTTGCGTCTTTCATGGGGACCGTCTATGGGGTCAGGCGGACCGCTCGCGCTCGGCGCATTGTGGTGTTCCCGCGACTTCGTCCGAATGCCTATCGTCGGAAAGCCGACGAGAAGAGCCCCGAGACAGCGGGGTCGTAGCCACGCGTGGCTTACCCCCCGCAGCGGCTTGAGCTAAGGCCGACTGTAGTGCTCGATCCCGGCAGCCATCCGTCGATCACGACCCGCGCGAATCGATGCCGGCCGCGTCGATCAGAGCGCGGTGATCGACGGTACCCCCGGCAGTCCCGCTGAACTCCTCACGATAGGTGGAGCAATGGAGCAGCAAGCCGCCCAGGTCATGGACATCCTTTTAGGATTTGTCAGGGCGCAGAGCATGAACACCGCCATCAAACTCGGCATCCCCGAACGGTTCGCCGACGGGGCGGTGAGCGCCGAGACGATCGCTAGCCAATGCGGGCTCGACGTCTGCGCGACAGTGCGACTGCTCCGCTGTCTATCGTCGGCGGGAATCCTTCAGGAGCAGCCGGGAAACGTCTTCGCGGCCACCGCGCTCACTCCGGCTCTTCGCGAATCAGTCCCGGGCAACATCGCCCCCTACATCCGTTTCGTCTGCGACTACGCTTTCACCCCCGCCCAGCACATCGACGACGTCGTGACATCGGGGGCATCAGGGGCGGCGTTCAGCGCCGCACACGGGCGGACGTTCTTCGAACTCCTGGCTCAAGATCGCGAAGCCGGGCGGATGTTCGACGCGGCGATGGCTTCCACCAGCAGTGGGTTCGTTGACGGCGTGCTCCGGCGCGACTGGTCGGGAGCCGCGAGCGTCGTGGATGTGGGCGGTGGCAACGGCTCGCTGCTGGCCGCTCTCCTCACCGATAGCCCGCATTTGAAAGCGACCTTGTGCGAGCAGCCTCACGTCCTCGCCGAGGCCGGGCCCGTCCTCGCCGAGGCGGAGATCGCCGATCGCTGCGACCTCCAGGAGTGCGACTTCTTCCAGGAGGTGCCCGCCGGAGGTGACGTCTACATCATGGCCCGGGTCCTGCACAACTGGGACGACGCGCACGCCGTCCGCATCCTGCAGCGGGTACGGCAAGCCCTACCTCCCACGGGCAGGCTCCTGATTGCGGAGCAGGTCCTCGCCGCGGCGGGTGCCACGCACTGGACCAAGACCTATGACCTGTTCATCAGCCTGTTGCTGACCGGCAACGAACGCACTGAAGACGAATGGGTCATCCTGCTGGCTCGCGCCGGTTTCACGATCGAAACCATCACCGCCGCCGGATGGCGGTGCCAGCTCATCGAATGTGTTCCCGACCCTGACTGGAGGATCTGAAACGGTGGTAGACACCATGCGGCAATGGAGCGGGCGTCGAGTCCTGGGCGCCCAAGTTTGGACGGCCGCCCAGCGAGTGATCTGCGGATCTGGCTGTGTGCACCACAGGTGTTGCGTCCGCTAGAGTCATCCTGACCGCTTCTGAGCTGCGGACTCGCACCTGCAACGCTCGTGGCACCCTGGAGAAACGTCGGCGATCACGACCCGGGGTTGTCTTGGGCGACACGCTCCAGGGCATATAGCCCGCCTAGCCGGACCGCAGCCTTGTCGCTACCGAGCTGCTCGACAGCTTTGGTGTACAGCTCGGTTACCTGGCGTTCGGTTGCGTCGTGTGCGGTGATGAGGGTGGCCAATTCTTGGTGGCGCTGACGGCGAAAAGCCAGCATCAGCGTGATCGCGGCGCCAATCCCGGCGCCGAGGGCCAGCCCAGTCTGGATCGCGCCCTGTCGCGCGGCGGCCCACGAAGGACGCGCACCGGGGTCACAGGCCGATTCCTCGCATGGGGTTGTCGCGCCATTTGTCGGCGGTGCGGATGTAGGAGTACTCCGCGGTCGGCTCGCCGACATCGACGAGGTCGCCGAGGAGATCGACGGTCTCGGGAGCGCCAGGTACGGGTGGGCGCGCGGCGGCCGACAGTCCTGCGCGAGGGTGCGGGATCGTCGGCGCTCACGGTCACCCACCAGACCCCTCTCCTTATTATCCGGGGAGTTTTTCCGGCGTTAGCCCGGCCCCTGCCCGGTGGTTATCCGGGGAGATCATACCGAGACTCCCCGGATAAGACGACTTATCCGGGGAGCATTGGCTCACGCGAGACCCTCACCCGCGTCCACATCCGGACATGCCGCGACCCGTACGAAATGAGCGACGGCGAAGGCGGCCCGGGAGCAGCCTCGCCCGGGCGGGCCGCAGACCTGACCGTTTGAGCGGAACGTCACCGCACACTTCCTCTGTGTCGCATTGAGGTGTTTAGGTTCGGTCACCCAAAGAGGCCGGACGTGTACGTATACAGGATGACTTCATGTTAAACGTGGCTTTACAGCCTTTATTTCCTCCTTATGGAGATCTTGCGCGCTTAAGTGATCTATGGGTAATTTCTGATCGTTTGCTTGTTGCGCGCTCCGAACCGTCGACCCCGGCCCCGCTGCGGGCCTGGTGGCGGGCTGGGGTAACGCGGGAGCGGTTGGCTCTCGCGCTGACTTGTTCGGAGGGTGACGGCGTATGCGCCGCAGTCTGTCGCGACCGCGTCCAGTCGGCTGTAGAGCCTGGCAGGTGGTGGCGGTTATCGCCGCGGCGATGCCGGGTCTGCTGCTGTTTCAAGCAGTTCCTGCTTCAGCTTCGACTGTGATGCGGCCGGTCGTGCTCGTTGGTGGCCAACCGGTCACTCCTGAGCAGTTGACGGGTTCAGCGGCAAGCTTTCCATCACTGGTCGATTCGGCGGCCACGGTGACGACGGCGAAAGTGGCCGAGACTTCCCCGCCCGATGACACCGCCAAGAGCGGGAAGAGGCCTGCGGGGGCGTTGTCGGTTGACGCCAAAGATGTTGTGCCCGATAAGAAGTTCACCCGCTCCTCTCCGGGCAAGCCCGGCTCGGGGGTGTTGTTGCCGCAGGCTCGTGACAGCGCGTCGTTGATGGGCATGACGATCGCGAGCTACTACCCCGATGATCGATCCATGGTGGACACCCTCACTCCGGAGTTGCGTGCCTACGGCTACAACGGCGGCCTGGGAGGGCCGTATTACGAGTACCGGTACAAGGTCTGACGGCAACGCCACCACCTGCACGCTGTCGGAATGGCGATACTGGGTCGACGCCGGGTGGAAAGTACCGGCGGGGGTGCTGAAGTGGGGCAAGACGTACGTGTGGGAGGTGACGATCCGCGACACCACCACCCAGGAGACCGGCACCCTGTCGAATCTGAGCTTCCTGACCGCGGTGCGCCAGCCCGTGGTGAGCTCCCAGCTGGCCACCCGCGGCGCCAACGGCCAGGAGTTCCACCAGCTCGCGGGGAACTACACCACCACCTTCACCGACGCCTCCATTGCTACCGCGGGCCCGCCGTTGTCGGTGGTGCGCTCCTACAACAGTCTTGATGCGCGTACCGACGGGATGTTCGGGGCCGGCTGGTCGACCCGGTTCGACATGAAGATCCAGCCCGAGGCAGGCACCCCGCAGTCGCTGCTGGTGACCTACCCTGACGGCCGCAGGCTGCGCTTCGCGCACAAACTCACCGCCGGGGGGATCACCTCCTTTCAGCCTCCGCCGGGCGTCAACGCCACGCTGGCCACCGTCTCCGGCGGCGGCTGGCGGCTGAAGGATTCCGCGTCGACCTCCTACATCTTTGACGCTCAGGGGCGTTTGAGCACGCTGACCGACAGCCGGGGCCGCGCGCAGAGCCTGGTTTATGACGCGGGGGGCAAGCTGGCTACGGTCACCGCCCCCGGCGGGCGTTCCCTGGCCTTCACCTGGAGCGGGGATCGCGTCACGGCCGTGTCCACCGCCCCGGTCGATGGCCAGCCGCTACGGTGGACCTACACCTACGACGCGCAGCGCTTGAGCCAGGTCTGTGCTCCGGTGGCGGCGCCCAACTGCACCGCCGACGGCTACACCACCGGGTCGCGCTATCGGGGGGTTGTGCTCGATGACCGCCCGCTGGGGTACTGGCGGATGGGCGAGGCCCGCACCTTCAGCCATCCCGAAGTAGGTACCTACACCTGTTTTCCCGACGAGAGCGGCCAAAACGGCTGCAATCCCCTGCCTTCGGGGGTACAGACCGGCAAGCCCGGCGCGCTGAGCGGGACCACGAACGCCTCTGCCAACTTTCAAGGCAGCGGCACCAACTCGGGCATCGAGCACTGGGGAGTGTTTCCCAAGCTGGGCAAGAGCATGTCGGTGGAGTCGTGGTTCAAGACCACCGACTCGGGCTTCATCTTCTGGGCCGGCAACAGCTGGAACCCTGCCTTGCTGTGGCATGGGGTTCCCGGCCTGTATGTGGGCACTGACGGCAAACTGCGCGGGCAACTGCAATCGACGATGGACAGCACCCCTGCCCCCGTCACCTCAGCGCAGGTGGTCAACGACGGTCAATGGCACCACGCGGTGATCACCGCCGGTGCCGGGGTGACGAAGCTGTATGTCGACGGCGCCCCCGCCGGCTCGATCAACATGGGGGTGGAGTCGATGAGCTGGATGGGCAGCACCGTCATCGGCAGCGGCGCCGCCACCTCATCACTGCCCGGCTCCCCGCCGGGCCGCTCTGATCCCACGGAATTCGGCTTCAAGGGAACCATCGACGAGGTCGCCGTCTACGACCAGGTGCTCAGCCCCGCCCAGGTCAGCGCCCACTACGCCGCCCGAGCCGAAGCACCGTTCAAGCTGAGTACGATCACGCTGCCCTCGGGGCGCCAGTGGATGACCACCACCTACGACCCGGCCAACGACCGGGTCGCCACCCATGTTGACCAGCACGGCGGCACCTGGAAACTCGGCGATCCCATCTACTCCTTCGACTCCGTCAACCTCACCGAGCTGATGACGGTCTCGGTGACCGACCCCAACAACAACACCCTCAAATACGTTCACGACGCCTGGCGCGACCACCGCCCGGTCAGCCGAACGGACCAGCTGCAGAAGGTCACCAAGCTCGTCTACGACACCGGCGGCTTCACCACAAAGATCACCGACCCCAACGGCGTCATCACCGAGCAACTCAACGACGAACACGGCAACCCCATCCAGGTCAAAACCTGCCGGGCAGCGGGAAGCTGTCAGAACACCTACCGGGAGTTCTACCGCAACACCAGCGATGAGTTCGACCCGCGCAATGACCAGGTAACCGTCAGCCGCGACGCCCGCTCCGCCCACTCCTTCGACGCCACCTACGCCACCAAGTGGGAGTACACCCCTCAAGGGGAGGTGGCCAAGAAGACCACCCCCGCCACCCCGGACTTCCCGACCGGTCGCTCGACCAGTACCACCTATACCGACGGCACCGAGCCCGCGATCGGTGGTGGTCTCACCCCGGCGGGGTTGATGGAGTCGGTGAAGGACGCCAGGGACAAGGAGATCACCTACCGCTACAGCGCCGCCGGAGACCTGGCCGAGCAGACCAGCCCATCAGGACTGGTCGTGAAGTTCGGCTATGACGCGCTGGGCCGGGTGACCTCGCGTACCGAGGTGTCGGCGGCCCACCCTGCCGGGGGGTGACCTCGACGTTCACCTACGGCGGGGCCGGGCGGTTGCTGACGCAGACCGCGCCGGGGGTGAAGAACGAGGTCACCAACGTCACCCACACCGCCAAGGCCACCTACACCTACAACGCCGACGGCGACCCGCTCACCGAAACGGTGGCCGATCTGACCGGCGGCGATGCGGCGCGGACGACCAGCTACACCTATGACGCCCAGGGCCGGGTGGAGACGGTCACCGACCCCGAGGGCGGGATGACGCGCTCCACGTGGGACAACACGGGGGCGCGGGTGTCGTTGACCGATCAGCTGGGCACCGTCTTCACCTACGGCTATACCAAGCGCGGTGAGCTGGCCTCGACGACGATCAAGAACTGGACCGGTAGCCCGCTGGCCCCGAAACCGGCCCAGGACGTGGTGCTGGAAGCGCGCTCTTACGACGACGGGGGACGGTTGGGCGGGCGAGCCGATGCGATGGGCCGTAAAACCCGCTACACCTACTTCGCCGACAACCGCCTGTCGGAGGTCATCGGCGATGATGTGCGGCTTAATGAGTCGACGACTGCGACGGATGTGGTGTTGCAGGCCAACACCTACGACGCGGCCGGCAACATCACCAAGGAGACCTTCACCGGTGCGGGCAGTGCCCGCACCGAGTCCACCACCTACACCTACAACGCATTGGGCCTGGTGGACCGGCAAACCGTGGAGAACGGCGCCGATGACCTGGTCACCACCCGCACCTACGACGACCGGGGCTTGCTGACCGCGACGACCGACCCGCGCGGTAACGCCTCCGGTGCCACGGCGGCGGACTTCACCACCACGATGCGCTATGACCTGGCCGGGCGACTGGTGGAGGCCAAGGCGCCGCAGGTGACGATCGAGAAGAACGCGACAGCGTCCGCCGGGCGGCCCGCGGTGCGCTACGGCTACAACAGCGCCGGCCTGGCCACCCACGCCGTCGACGGGGAGGGCCGCACCCTCACTTCCGCCTTCGACAAGGCCGGCCGGCTGACCTCGACCACGTCGCCCTCCTACACCCCGCCGGGCGGGGCCGCGCTGATCCCGAAGATCAGCTATGAGTATGACGCGGCCGGTCAGCTGACCAGCGTCACCGACGAGCGCACCTACGTCACCTCCACCACCTACGACGCGTTGGGCCGTGCGGTCAAGGTGACCGACCCGGGCCCGTCGGGGCCCGGCGGCGCCTGGACGGCGGAATACGACCTGCGGGGCGAGCAGCTGGCCGCGGTCGATCCCACCGGCGCCCGCACGGAGGCGACCTATGACGATCTGGGCCGTCAGATCACCGCGACGCAGATCGAACGCACACCCACCACCGCGGCGTACACCACCAAGCTGACCTACGACACCGCCGACAACCTCACCAAGACCGTCGCCCCTGGCCCTGGCTCCACTACCAAGACCACCAATTACGTGGTCAACGCCGCCGGGCAGCCCACCTCGATCACCGACCCGCTGACACACGCCTCCACCTTCAGCTACGACATCCTGGGCCGCACGGTGAGGGTCACCGACCCGCTGAAAAATGCCACCGAGGCCGAATACGACCTGGCCGGCCGTCAGATCGCCGCCAAAGACCTCACCAAAATCAACACGGTCGACACGGTGGTGCGCACCTTCGGGTTCGGCTACGACCTGGCCGGTAACGCGACCAGCACCACCTCCGGTGAGGGGCGCATCACCCGCCGCACCTTCGATGCCGCCCACCGGATGACCTCCCTGGTCGAGCCGGTCGCGGCCGGCACCTCGATCACCTCGACGTTCGGCTACGACGCCACCGGAGCGCGCACCCGCACCACCGACGGGCGCGGCAACGCCACCTGGACCACCTACAACAGTCTCGGCCTGGTCGAATCCGTCATCGAACCCGCCACCAGCGCCCACCCGAACGCGGCCGATCGGACCTGGACCAGCCTTTACGACGCCGCCGGCAACACCACCGCGACCCTGCAGCCGGGCGGGGTGCGCATCGACCGCACCTTCGACCACCTGGGCCGGCTCACCACACAGACCGGCAGCGGCGCCTCGGTTGCCACGCCTGAGCGCAACTTCACCTACGACAGCGCTGACCGGGTCACCGCGGTCGGCGACTACAGCCTGGAGTACAACGACCGTAGCCTGCTGACCAAGGTGTCCAAGGCCACCAACCAGGTCGCCACCTACGCCTACGACGCCTCGGGCAACCCCACCCAGCGCGTCGACCCGACCGGCACCGCGGCCTACACCTGGGATGTCGCCGACCGGCTCAAAACCGCCACCGACCCGGTGACCGGGCGCACCTGGACCTACGGCTACGACGACGCCGACCGGCTCACCAGCAAAACCTCCGCCAGCCCGGTCAACACGCAGACCTACGGCTATGACGCTCTTAACCGGCCTGCCTCCCAGACGGTGAAGAACAGCTCCGGTGTCGAACTGGCGAAAATCGTCTACGGGTGGGACAAGGACGACAACCTCACCAGCAAGACCACTACCGGCACCGCCGGCGCCGGAGCCAATACCTACGGCTACGACCATGCCGGGCGGCTGACCTCCTGGACCGCGCCCGGCGGCGCGACCACCGCCTACACCTGGGACGACTCAGGTAACCGCACCGGCGCCGGCAGCGACACCTTCGTCTACGACCAGCGCAACCGGCTGATCTCCGGCGCCGGAACCGACTACACCTACACCCCCCGCGGCACCACCGCCACCGAAACCAAAGCCGGCACCACCCGCGCCCTGGCCTTCGACGCCTTCGACCGGCTCATCTCCGACGGCGAAGCCAGCTACGGATATGACGCGCTGGGCCGGGTGACCTCCCGTACCAAGGGCGCCGATCAGCGGCGGTTCGTCTACTCAGGGCTGAGCAACGACATCGCCACCATCGCCGACGGCGCCAACACCACCCTGGCTCGCTATGGCCGCGCCCCCTCCGGCGGCCTGCTCAGCCTCCAAGAGGGCGCCGGGCCGGCGCTGGCCACCATGAGCGACCAGCACGGCGACCTGGTCGCCACCTTCTCCGCCACCGCGCCGGTTGACTCGGTCGCCTACGACCCCTTCGGCAAGCCCACCCACCACGCCGGCACCCAACGCACTCTCGGCTACCAGGGTGAATACACCGACCCTGACACCGGCAAGGTCAACATGCACGCCCGCTGGTACCAGCCCGGCACCGGCGCTTTTGTCTCCCGCGACACCCCCACCCTGCACCCTGATCCCTCCATCAAGGCCAACCGCTACACCTACGCCAATGCCAGCCCCCTGGTCTATGACGACCCCAGCGGCCAAGACCCGCCAGACATCCACTGCGACGACGACTGGGACGCCCAAGACGCCGCTAACGCCGCGAAATCGCTGGCTCGTGTACCTGGCCCTGTCGGCACAGCAACTGGCTGCTGGGAAAGCGGCGGATCAGGCAACTCGGGCGGCTCGGGCGGAAACAACGGAAAAAACAACGGGAAGAACGGCGGGAAACCCGACTCTCCAAATTCTGGAAAAAACAAACCCCCGAACAACAACAATGGGAACAACAACCCGCCGCCAAACCCTCCCCAGCCCCCGAACAACGATAAGGACAAAAATCAGAAAGGCACTAAGCCGCCCCCAAAGAGGGCCCCCGAACCGAAGCCGCAGCTGCCTAAGAAGGACATATACGAAAAGCTCGGCTTTCCGAAAGACCGTGGCCCCACAACCATCGTTATCAATACGGTCGACAGCGGCGGTGGAGGAGGAGGCGGAACCGACTGGAACAACCCTCCAGACTCCGGGCCAGGCCGCAACACCGAACCGGTCGACTACACCCCACCGATCTCCACCACTCCCCCGCCTCCCGTAGAACCCCCGCTACCCCCCAGCATTCCCGACGGAGATTTTTGGGACTGGCTTGACGGGCTTATCTCTGGGATTAACGATGCGACAACCCTCTATGACCCCTGCTGGGACCATCCACCATGTAATCGTCCTCATTTCGGGGATACGGGCACCGAAGCATTCCAAGACGGCTATGGAGACGGCCAAGAATTCATAACCAAAGAACCATGCTCCGGCCTTGAAGGGATGGCCTTCGACGTTTGCTGGTTCACAAATCAATTAGCGTCTGGAGCCGTAAAAGGCGGAGGGCCGCGTGTTCCCCGAGTTGGAAAGGCAGGAAAGGGTCTGCCCTCTAACCCCTGTAAGGGGGGCAGCAGTTTCATAGCAGGCACCCTCGTCATGATGGCCGACGGCACTCAAAAGCCAATTGAAGACGTCGAGGTCGGCGAATACGTGCTTGCCACCGACCCCGAGACCGGGCGCACTGAGGCCAGGGCCGTCACCATCCTAATTTCAAGCGAAGGCACCAAGGACCTCGTCAAGCTCACTGTGGACATCGACCGCGGCCGAGGTGACGCCACCGCCGCGATCACCGCGACAGACAAGCACCCCTTCTGGGTTCCCTCTCTGCGCGAATGGATTGACGCTGGCGAACTTCAGCCTGGCATGTGGTTGCAAACCTCAGCGGGTACGCATGTTCAGATCGCCGCGATCAAGAAGTGGACCACCGCACGGCACGTACACAACCTGACCGTCGACGACATTCACACCTACTACGTGGTCGCAGGCGACCAAGCTATTCTCGTACATAACACAAGAGGTGGCGATCCCGATGACGACATGGCAAGGGTCGGACGTTGGATGTCGCCAGCGGAATATGAGGCCATGATGAAAACTGGAATGGTACAGTCTGGCGCTGGCGACAGATCTTATGTTGTTCACCCCCCGAGCAAGGATGCGTATAAACCCACCTGGCCAGGCTCTGTATACGTAGAGTTCGACGTGCCACGCTCGACTCTTGTCCCAGGCGGTAGACCAGGTGACTACAAGATGGCCGGACCTAATTCGTTCGATGCACGGGTCGCCGCAAGGAAAGGCCTACCGATTCCTAATCTTCCTCCAGCTAAGAACATCACTCTCGGTGGTTCGCCATGCTGAGAGGGATAGAATTGCTAGATTCCGTAAAGGCTTGGGCTTCCGAGAAAGGCGAGATTCTCCGCAGCAACGCAATCGACCTTGAGATTAATGAATCGCCCGAAAATCGGGATCCACAATCGATTCAACTGATCTTCGATGCCGCAAAGAAACTAAGTGAGATTATCGTCTGGACTGACGGTAATGCCGAGCTCAGCTTTGCCGATATCGATTCGGGGCAAATTACCCCCGAGTATCGGAATATTCAATCCACACAAGATCTAGAGGCTGCACTAAATGTTACTATGGGATGGGTTAGAGGCGCTTCGTAGATAGTAAATTCAGAATTAAATTATCTCATAGTCATTAGCTGATGCCCGCCGTTCATGTCGGCGGGGTATCGACCCCTGCGTCAGCAGCAGTTCCTCGACCTCTTCCAGGACAAGGAGAAGGTCACGATCCTGGTCGGCCACGAGCACGCGTCGGGTGGCCGTCAGGGGAGCCCTGGGTGCCCTCAGCGGCCGCGACAATCGCGGCGGGTTCGGTCTCGGTCCGGGCGGTTGTGAGGGTTTTGCGGACGACGCCAATGGAGACCTTCACCTCGGCGGCGATGGTAGCCAGGCGGCGGGAGTGAGGGCGGACGCGATGGTGACGACCTCGCCCTCGGTGCCGAAGAACGCGTTGACCTCGCCGATCTCGGCACCGGTGAGCGGCAGACCGGCGGGCACCATGATCGCGTTAGCGAGGACGATCGTGATGGCGAAGCCGAGGGCGGCGATGCCGGTGATTCGAGAGAAGTCCATGACTGACTCCGTATTCACGTTTGACGTGGTAGGGACGAGCGCATGCCCTGAATTGCCACATGTCGGGACAACGGGCTGTGGTGCTGGCAGCCGCCGCGCGCTGATCAGGCGGTGCCCGCCGCGCAGACCAGGACGAAACCGATCAGCAGCAGCCAGGAGCGCACGCCCTGGAAGAACTCCCAACGGCGACGGGTCCGTTCCCATCCGGCGGGCGGGTTCGCCGGATCCCAGCGTCCGGTGGCGATGTTGATCGGGACGTTGACGGCGACGGTGAACCCCACCGCGACGGCGAACGCGACCACCGCGGACCAGGCGAGCCACCCGGGCCCGCTGCCCTCGATCGCGACGGCCACCGCGAGCACCACGCACAGCGTCATCCCGACCGGCATGACCCGCCCGAACGTCTTGAGCAGGCCCTTCTCGACGGCGATGCGTTCGGTGCCGGGCAAGTTGCGCAACACCGGATGGACGAAGGCATAGGAGCCGAACTCGGAACAGGCGACGAAACCGGTGACGGCCAGCGTGACGAAGACGAGCAGGTTCACGGCGACTCCGCGGGTAGTGGCCCGGGCGACGACGCGGTCCGCACAGCGGTCAACGCCGTCTCGATCAGCGCATCGGGCTCGGGCCATGGCATGTCGGGTTTGGTGATGCGCAGGTCGATGGCGCCGTGCAGGGAAGCCCACAACTCTGTGGCCAGCACGAACGCCGCACCGCGGCGGGCGGGCGACAGGCACGCGCTGACCGCGTCGACCAGCACCTTGTAGGAGGCCGCGCCGGGATGCGCAGCGCCGGGTTCGAGCCCCAGCCCGGCCGGGCCCGCGTTCATGGCGCTGAACAGCACCCGGTAATGCCCCGGCTGCTCCAAGCCGCTCCGGACGTACGCCCTGGCGATCGCCTCGAGCCGCGCGACGGGGTCGCCGGCGGCGGACACGGCGGCGCTTTCGAGCTGCTCGGTGAACTCGGCGAACCGCTCGGCGATGACAACACGCAGCAACGCCTCCTTGTCCGGAAAGTGCCGGTAGACCGAAGGTGCGGTGACGCCTGCGGCGGCGGCGACGGCCCGCATGGTGAGCGCGTCGGCGTCGCCGAGTTGCGCCAGCAGGTCGGCGGCCACCCGGACGACCACTTCACGCAGCTCGTGCCCGGTGCCACGGCGCCTGCGGTGCGTTGCGGTCATGGGGTGATGGTCTCGCCGTCCAGTAGCACGCGGACCAGAACCCGGCCGCTCGCGATAGCCGCGTGTACGTCTGCGGTGTCCGGGGTGCCGTCCGCGCCGACCCGGACCTGCGCCCAGCGCCCGTACGCGCGGTGGTCACGCACGAGTGCGGTGAGCGCCTCGGCCACAACAGCGGGCTCGCGCACCGCCTCGGCCACCGCCGCGACCCGGCGGCCCCGCAGCCGCAGCTCCACCGGCACCCCACCGTCGAAGTTGCGCCACCACCCCCCCTTCGTGGTGATCAGCAGCTCGCGGTCACGCTGGAGGTAGTTGACGGGGGTGACGTAGCGGACGCCGCTGCGGCGCCCGGTGAAGCTCAGCAGGAGACTCCTCCGGCTCATCACCGGGTGCAGCGGCGAGGACAGGATCGCGGCCGGGATCCAGTTGCGCAGCGATGGGGTGGCCATCAGACGACACCGCCGGGGCGCGGCACACCCAGCCGCCGCCCCATCTCGTCGGCCAGCGCTTGCAACGCCGCGAGCGGCCGGACGAACACCGTGAGATCCGAGATCCGCTCGTCCCGGTCCTGGCGGGCGACGAGTAGCCCGTCGGCCCGGCCGGGGTGGCCCGCGACCTGGGCGCTGAACATCAGAACCGAGGTGTCGCCGACGCCGCCAATGGTCGCCGACACCTCGATGTCGTGCAGCACCCCGTCGAGCACAGCCCCGATGACGTGAGAGGCGGCACCGACCCCCTCGATCGGCTCGTCGTGCACCGCGACCCGCAGAGTGACGTCCTCGGCCAGCACCACGGACACGGCAGTGGCGTCCTCCGCGGCGAGCGCCCGTCCCAGCTGATCCAGCACTGCTCCCCCTCCAAGTAGGTTAACGATCGTTATAGTAACGCACGTTAGCATACTTCTGCAGCGCGGGCCCGTGGCCGAGTCGGCCATGGCCCGCAACCAGGGCAAGTGCCTGCCGTCACCGAATCATCATCAAGATCGCGTTCCTAGCGCCAAAACCCGGTCCGCTCCTCCCCGGAGGCCTTTCTCCCCGTTGTGAAGCGCAGGGGACTGTGCCATCCTCCTGCCTTTGCGACGTAGATTCATTTCCTCGTTTCGGGCCGCGTGGTCGTCGGGGTGGCCCGTAAGGCGGTCGGCGATTGCGGCGGTCAAGGCCGCGGGGCGAGCGCAGCGAGGCTCCGTGGCCTTGAGGGCCGCGGAGCCGACCGCCATACTTCGGGCCGCGACGACCACCGTCCTGCTCCCGGGGAAGCCGGCCGACAGCCTTCGTCGGGCCCAGCGCAGCGCCCCGCCCACAACGGGCAGGCTCCAGACCGGTTACCTCATCCGATCCGGCCCTCCCAACATCCTGACTGACCTGGGACGACGCGAAATCAAGGGGGGCGCGCCGCGCGCCCCCCTGCGCGCCCCCCTTGGGCCGCGACGACCGTGCCCTGACGGGCGCGCCCGCGGCAGGCTCCGAACGCTCCGTCCCGCCGCGCTCGCGCTTACCTGCCGAACCCCTGGCTGGGGCCCTTGGGGGTGGGTGGCCGGTGAGAAGGTGTCCGGCTGGCGGCCCGGGCAGCGGCCTGGCGCTGTTGTGCTTCGGTGCGTTCGCGGGCTTGTGCGGTTCGGGTGCGGACCCGCTGGGCTGCGGCCGGGGTGCGGCGGCCCGGGTCATCGCCTGGGAGACCTCCTGCAGCTGCTCTTGGAGCCGGGTGCGCTGGCTGCTGGGCAACAGGGCGCGTAGCCCGCTGTTCTTCTCGGCCAGCGCCGCCTGCAGCTGGGCCACGCGCTGCTGGGCGCGCTGGTAGGCCTCCTGGGCGTCGTGGCGCCGGTCGCCGGCGACCTGCGCTTGGTCCAGGGCGAGGGCCAGCCGGTCGCGCTCGCCCGTGAGTTCGGTTTTCACCTGGGCGCGGATGGCGGCGATCTGGTCGGCCTCCTCGCGCTCGTGGCGTCGTTGCTGGGCGACCTGCTCGGCCAGGGTCGTCGCTTCGGCGGCGGTCGCGGTGATGCGGGCGTGCAGGGCGTCGTCGCTGAGCAGGCCGTGCGGGCGATCGGGGCGGGTGACCTCCTCCAGCGCCACGCGGGCCCGCGCCACGAACTGGGCGGCCTCGGCCTTGATAGCGACCAGTTCGCGGGCCTTCGCCACGACCTGGGTGGTCTCGGCTTCGATGGTGGCCAGTTCGCGGGCCCGTACGGCGGCGATCGGTTCGGGCTCGGGGGTGAGGAGGGTGTCGGCGCGGTCGCCCTGCAGGGTGGCGGCGTAGGCGTCCAGCGCGCCGGCACATGCACGAGTTCAGCCCGGCCGACGTTGCCCGGCTGTCCACATTGACACTTGACGTGCTGACCTCGGCGCTGGCCGGCGCGCTGGACGCCCACAGCGCAGTGCCGCCGCACACCAGGCAGCGCGCACTGATGGCCGAAATCCACGCCTTCATCCTGCGGAACCTCGGTGATACGCACCTGACCCCGGACGCGATCGCTGCGGCCCACCACATATCCCTGCGCTACCTGCACAAACTGTTCCATCAGGAAGGGCACACCGTCGTCGGCTGGATCCGGCGGCGCCGTCTGCTGCAGTGCCGAAGTGACCTGGCCGACCCCCGGCTGGCTGCCCGCCCGATCAGCGCGATCGCGGCCCGGTGGGGGTTCACCAGCCCTGCGCATTTCAGCCAGGCATTCCGCAGCGCGTACGGTCTGTCGCCGCGCCAGTTCCGCCAGCAGTGCGCGATCGTGCGCACAGGCTAAAGACGTGTGCGCTCACGCGTAACGACAGGCCTCGGCCGCGGCGTGCATCATCTCGGTTGAAGGATGAGCCTCAGCCTCCGCTGAGGCCGACCACACGATCGGAAGAACCGCTTGTCGAGGCGGTTTCCTCCGTCGAAGGGAGAACGATGTTTCGATCTCGCTTAGCCGCGATGGTGCTGGCCGTGCCCTTGCTTCTGCTGGGTAGCGCGCCGGCCGTGTCAGCAGAGTCGGCGTCCCGTTCTGCCGGCTGGACCTGCAGTGGTGAGGTTTGCCTGAGGCATGTTGAGCAGGGCGTTGCCGCGCTGTTCGACAACTGCAGCCTCGATACCTGCATCGAGGTGTTCGGCAGTGCCGTTCGCTGGTCCGCAACCGCTTATGGCGAAGGCGGTTGGTACGGTCACGTCGATCTCTGGGGACCCGGGCACCCCAGGCATAGCGGCCCAAATGGCCGCAACCCGACGGTGACCGGTACTGGCAAGGGGGTAGGCAGTGTGTGCGCCCAGGGCTGGGAATCCCTGGGCGGAGGCCGCTACGCGTCGAAGGGCCTTCCCTGCGTCTGGGTTGACTGAACGTCTCACGCGGGGGCGTCCGGGACCGACGAACCGGCCCCGGACGCCTCCCCCACGCATCCACCACCAAGCTCCCCACACAGCCGCTTCACATACCGCGAGATCATCGATTTCGGTCGTGCTCAGTTCTCCTGTGGCGGCCGTCTCACACGGAGCGGGCACGGGCCTTGAGCGACAACGGAACGGCCAGTGGCGTTAGCGAGTGGACTCGGGCGGAGTTGCCGCCATCCACCGTTCCGATGCGGGTCAGCGGAGTTTGCGGCGTGCGGCGGGGTCGGTGTCGGCGGTGACCTGGGCGGAGATCTGTTCACCGAGGTGGACGTAACGGCCGAGGCTGGCGAGGTGCTGATGGCGGGATTTGGCTTGGAGCTCGGGAGCGGTGCGGCCGTCGGCGGCCAGATGCTGGAGTGCGCTGTGTCGTAGTTGGTGGAGCGTCCAGCCGTTCTTGTGCGGATCGAGGGCGGCGGTCGCCGTCTTGAAGAGGTGCTCGGCGCGCGGGTAGGACAGCCGGCCGTGTCCGGTCTCGGGGCAGATGTCGGCGGCTGCCGGGGTGCGTGGCCCGGAGGTAGGGGCGCGTCGGTCGGCGAGGAAGACCGGGCCGCGGGTGCGGCCGCGCAGCAGCCGGGGCAGGAGACGGGCGATGCCGGTGGCCCAGTGGACGTACTCGATCGCGCCGCCCTTGGAACGGACGCGGCCGCGCCGGAACTCCAGGTCCAGGTCCTCGATGTTGAGGGACAGGAGTTCTTCGGTGCGGGCGGCGGTCTCATACAGCATCCGCCACAGCACTCGCTCGCGCAGACGGTGCCGGTCGTCGGTGAACAGATTGTCCAGGCGGCGAGCGGGATTGGTGGTGAGGATCTCCTGGCGTCCGGCCCAGGTCGTGAAGGAGGTGAGCGCGGACAGGTGCCGGTTCCAAGTCGCGGCCGCGGCGTCGGCTCACCGCTCCATCACTGCGGCGTAGTCGTCGGGCGCGAGCGCGCCGGCGGGTCGATCCCCGGTGGCTATGTCGGTGACAATGAGAGCCAAGTGTCGGTCTCTTCGAGAGCCGTGCTACGTCCCTCGGGCCGGACATCTGTCGGTGAGTTCGAGAGCCACTCCGATCTTCCTCATTGCCAAGTATGGCCGTCGCTCGCCCCACCTCCAGGTAGTCGTCCCTCGCTCCGTTCGAGCCGCTCCACCTGGGGCTCCCGGTAGTAATGAGCAAAATCCAATGAACTCGCCTTTGACCTGCGGTGACGTGGTGTCGCACCGAGGTGGGGTGCCACCGGGATATGGCACAAGTGGCGAAAAGTACATATATGCGGGCCGGTGGGAGCAGATGTGGTGTCTGGCGCGAGAGGGGACGAGGTGGCGGGATGATCCTAATCTTCGGGAGGGCAGGGCGCCCACTGCCCAAACGGTGCGAGACAGCTAAGAACGGAACGCCGCGATGAAACTGCAGGAGTTCAAGACCCCAGGCACGTACAAGGTCACCGTGGCGCCAGGGTCGAGTGTGCTCGTGGAGGCCTGGGGTGGAGGCGGCGGAGGCGGCGGAGGGTGCATCCCTGTGGCCTTCGGCGGCGCGGGCGGCGGCGGCGGTTCGGGCGCATATGTGCGCGCCGTCGTGATCGCCTCGCCCGCCGACGGCACCCTCACGATCACCGTCGGGGCAGGCGGCGCAGCCGGGGCCTCAGCTCCGCCCCCCTCGCACGCCGCCGGACAGGATGGGCAGCCCGGCACCAACGGCGGGGACACCACCGTCAGCACTGGTGGTGCAATCGTTGTGACCGCGCGCGGCGGAGGTGGCGGAAAACCCGGGAGAGGTGGAGGCTCCAACGGATCGAACGGCACCAGCGGCGAGGGCGGCGCCGGCGGCGCCGGCATTTTCCCGGCCGACAGCGGGCTGACCCGCAACGGTGCCAACGGGGCGAATGGATACAACGACATCCACCACGTTCCCAAGGGGGGAGCGGGGGGAAGCAGCTATATCGCCAGCGGCCCACTGCCCTCCACTCCCCCCACCGGTGGCTCCGGCGGCAATCCCATCCAGGCCTCCGACACCGTCGTGATCACCACAGCCGGCAACCCCGGCTGCGCCGTCCTCACCCTGCTCGACAGCCCCACCGCCGCCGGTGCCGGAGTCCCCTCCTACACCGGCCAGCAGCTCATCCCCCTGGCCGGGCAAGTGTCGGGCCACACCATCAACAGTCAAAACAGCTACGTCACCGTCGCCTGCGCCGGCGGCACTATGACCCTCCAGGTCGTCCTCCGCCAGACCAACCAGCCCGGTAAGACCTTCCATCTGGTCTACACACTGGACGGCGGGGACTTTTTCTGGACGGGGGTCAACCTGACCACAGATGCCAACGGCAATGGCACCGCCGCCCTCACCGTCCCCGGCCTCACCCCTGGAACCCACCGCCTGACCCTGTGGATCAACAACACCCCTCAACCCGGAAACACCTACTACGTCAACTCCGGCTACCAGGACAAACCGATCACCTTCACCTGCTGACCATGCCACCTACTGCGGTGGCATGACGTCCTCGGACCCCACTCGTATCCGTGCGATGAGCCCCAAGTAGAGCGTTGCGCAGGCCTGGAGGCCTCGTAGTTCCGGCCATGAATCCAACGAATCAGTTTGAACCGCCTGGCCTGCCGTGAAGACATGGCAGGCCAAAGGCGGCTTCATTGGATTTCCGCGATTGCTACCGGGCCGCTTCACCTGGACCTGGGCTTTGTCGACGGCGGGGTCGACAGCTATGAAGGAAAGCCGGGGACTGCCATCGAGCCGGCCGGGCTGTCGAGGTGGCTCCCGAACTCACCGACACGGCTCTACGGACGGGCCGATCAAGAGAGCCAGTCAGCAACATTCGGCTCTGCTTCTCACCGACATAGCCACCCCGGCGAGTGCGGTGAGCCGGGCGAGGGTTTCGGCGTAGCTGGCCCGGGTCGTGGCGGTCTGGACGGAGTCGAGGTAGCGGTCGACGGCGGCCGCGACGCTTTCGCCGCCGTCGCCTCCCACGCCACGTCGCTCCAGGAGGCGTTCTCGGCGATGTCGACGGCCGCGCGGAAGGCCGCGGCACCGTGCTCACCGGGCCGGTCTCCCCACAGGTGAACCGGCCCCTCAGGCTCTAGGCCACCCCCTAGGTCTAGAGGGGTCAACCTCTAGACCTAGGGGGCCGTTGGATCTACCTAGGGCGGCTTGTCACGGTGATTAGAGGCGGCCGAAGAGCGGCAGGTTCGTCGCGTCGACACCGGACATGATGAGGATGATCACCAGGATCGCGATCGGCCTTCGGGGAGGATCGGACCGGATTTTGGCGCTACGTCAGAAGGGCTTGCATTCGGTACCTAGCTACGTCGAGGTGCTGGACGCGCTGAGCGAGCGCGCCGACGCGGCGGCGCGGCGGCGCCCGCGTGAGGCGGTCGGGTGGGCCGCCGGGGAGCCCGGCGGCCCGCCTGCCGGCCTGCTGAGCCGTCGGCCGCTTCATAAGCCAGGGATTGGATGTACGTGATAAGGGGCCGTTATCGCGTACATCGCCGACGTCATGATGCCGTTGACCAGCGGCGGCGTGAAGACGGCAGCCACGCGACTCAGGCACGTTACCCGGTACATGCTCAGACAAGCCCGGCCGGACATGGTGGCGATAGCCTGCGGGGATGAGATGGCGCGGTGCGTTTCTGGCGCACTCCGGCCATCCCTCACGATGGGCCGTCAGCGGACATCCGGATCGGCTAGGGGGTCCGGTAGGAACGGAACGGCCAACCCGGGTTGGTGTCACATCCGTTGACAAGATCACCGCGAGCTGTTGTGTCACTAGGCACAACAGCCGTGTTTCCGGAAGCTTTTCGCGAGTCCTGCGCTACGTCCTCGGGCGCGTTTCTGGAAGCCGGTGGCTGATCTACTTCCGGAATTGAGCAATTCCGGAAGTAGGACCTGACGTGCTGACGACGCCTTCATAACCGGCGATCATGCTTTGAGTGTCAACGGATGTGACATCAACCCGGGCTCACCGTTCCGTTCCTACCGGATCCCCAGAGATCGCCGTCGAGGTCGAGGGGACGCCTGCCGTGGCCACGGCCTCGGCCGACGACTCGCGCGAGCAGGACAACACCTTCTCGGCGCCGGGCAAGCGGTGTGGGCGCAGATAGCGCCGGGCAACGCCGCCAGCGTGCGGGTTTCCTGCCGGTCGGCGCTGAGGCTCTGCTCACTCATCAGACAACAGCGAGCCCTCCAGTCAAGTGACGGTGCCGGGTCGGTGAAGGCAGCAGTGTAGTAAGCGTCCAGGCGAGTGAGTCCAGTCGGCCGTGGCCACGCCAGCGGTCGGACCATCAGGGTCGTCGAGTGGAGTGGGTTCCCTACCAACGTCCCGTATCACGGGTTTGGGCAGGTTCCCGTCCCTTGTTGTAGATCTCTCGGATAACCTCTTCCTCGGTGATCTACTAGCTTGTCATGTCATGGAGGACTGGATGGCACATTTAGTCGAACGCATCTCAGACACGTTTTGGATCGACTATGGGTCATTTTCGATCTTGGATGTAGATGGATTGTCACGATCACCTGACGCGCTCGATCCAGAGAAGCTGTTCTCTCTCACCGACGAGGAAGAGGTCTGGTTCGCCGCCACTACGAACATGGCGATCGCACGAAGCCGGGTAGGCCACCATAACGCCCGCGTCACCCTGGAACTATGGGATGCGGAGCCTCCTGCCGAGGAGATGGAGGGGGTGGACCGGCGGACCATTGAACTCTTCAGTAGTTCGGGCACACTGAGAGCGACGAATTCCACAGGAGAAGCGGGGCCGCTGCTCGACCTGAGAGCGCCAGGAGCTTCATGGCTGGTGTGTGGGCATCGCATCGCGAAAGCGGATCCCTTTGCCGGTGTAGGGGACTTCGACGATGACGACGATGATGATCTCGGCCTGACGCTAGAGGGACTAGAGGAGTTCTTATTCCAATTCTGGCCGACAAACACGTGTGAGACGTAAGCGTGACGAGCCCCCGGACGTTGCTTCCGTCCGGGGGCTCTCTTGCTAATTAATACGCTCGCCGTTGGCGTTGTAGAGATGGAGAATGAAGTCTTCACCATGCAGGATTCTGTCGTTCATATAGAATCGGCCGAGCCCTGCGATGTTATACATTGCCCCCCAGTCCGTGTTTTCCTGTTTGGGAATCAGGGAAACTGAGACGGTGACTTCGGACATGTAAGGTTTACCCTTGTCGTTCGGCTTGTTCTCTTGCCAACTGACCCAGGAACCTTGATAGGTGCTCTGGAAGGGAAATTCGTCGCATTCCTTCTGACCGGTATTCCAGGGAGCACTGCCGCCATTCCAGGTGATACTGGGATTGTTGTTGTCAAAATCTGCAGCGCAGATTCTGAAGGAGCGATAGTAATTTCTACCTCGCCGTTTCCCGTCTTTCAGGCGGGTTAATGGAGTGACCGTGCTGAAGCCGGGAAATTTTTTGGCCTCTCCAAAATTCATGTGCTTCGGCCACATTCTCCTATCCGTGGTGCTAGTGGACGGCGTCGTGATGTTAGGGGTCAGATAAGCCTTCGAGATGTGAGCGTAAGCATTAGGGAAGGTTACTTCCTTGAGTTCCAGAGCCCGCATCTTATGGTCGAAGATGCATCCGCGCGGGAAGTAGCGATTCTCCTTCGCAGAATCGCATCGGATGAGCCCTTTCGCCGTACGGTTCTTGTACATCAGACCCGGCATATGGGGAGCCGTGAGGGACAATTGGACGTTGCACTCTGAAAGCAGTGCGTCACCGCCTCCTTGCCACCCTGTCTCCGGCGATTCGATCTTGAACGTTACTCTTCTACTACTGTTCCAGTAATGCCTGTTTCCGGCGAAACCTTGGGGATAATTGGCGTCGACCACTTGTCGACAGGAACCGCTCGGAGACGGTTGGACGATAAGGCCGAGCGAGAACACCTGATCTTTAAAAGCGGCACCCTTGACCTGATCATTCATGGAGAGAGCAATGACGTCGAGTTCGGCCGTGCGAGAGTCATTGAAGGTACGTCCGATGGTCATCAGGACAAAGTCCGCCTCATCGGTGACTTGCCATCCGAGCCTTGTCCTGATCTCCACAGTGAATTTCGGCTTCTGGCTGACACACCAGTCGTGAGGGCCTTGCGTCCATCCCTTCTCGTTTCTTGCAGGTACCCGGCTAGTCGGGGGGTAGTAAAAGCTAGAGTTCTCCCGGATGCAGTCCTCAGGCTCAATCCGGTGATAAACAGGATCGACAACCGCAGCGGTCGCGCGCTTGGCCTCGGTTGCAGAGGGCTTGGTCGCAGAAGGTACGGCGGGCACCGTGGTCGCGCCGGCGATGACGGCGGCTTCTTGCGCGGTGAGAGCCTTGTCGTAGACGTGGATATCGTCTAGGGCGCCGCTCATCTGGGTGCCGAGGGTGGTGAGGCCGGTGGCACGCCATGCAGGGAAGCCGATCGTCTCCGATTTGATCTCAGCGCCGTTGAGGTACAGCGTCGCCTTCTTCAAGGTGGCGTCGTAGACGCCTGTGAGGTGGAACCACTCGTTGACGGGGGGCTCGACCTGCGACCGCACACCTTCGGTCGTGGCTTCAGAGGAGTCGGCACTGGTGAAGGTGAATACCAGTCCATGCCCTGGCGTGTTACCAAGATGGAAGGGGGCCTGGTGAAGTCCCTTCTGCTCAACGATGGTGTAAGCGCCGTCCTTATTTTCCCAGCGTAGCCATGCAGCGACGGCGAAGCTCGCGTCGGTGGGAATCACAGCTCTGGCCGTATGGGCCAGCGCATCACCAACTAGTTCGACGGCTATCTGAAACCCCTGCCACGCCGACCATTCGGAGCCGACACCAGTGGTGGTATTGAGCGCGCGGGCGCGCCAGCGCACCTTCCAGCCGTCCTGGAGGCTTCCTTCTGGGACCGTGACTTTGGCTTGGGAGCCGGAGGCGGCGTTGTCCAGCGCGCCAGCCCAGATCTGGCCGGTGCCCTGCCCGGTCGCGGCCGGGTCGTGCTCGACCGCATACTCCACACGCAGCGGCTGACCAGTTGGATCGGTGACCTGGGCCAGTAGCGCCGGTGTGAGACTCCCAGTCATGGTTTGACCGTTCACCTGCTGGGACGGGTCGACCTGAAGAGTGGATACCGTCGGTTGCCCGTTCGGGTCGGGCATATCCACCGTAACGGCCAGCCAGTTCGACCATGTCGAACTCGTGGCCGCGGCGGCGTTGACGGCACGAGCACGCCAGCGGATTTTCCATCCATCAGTGAGCTTCCCGGCTGGGACGCTGACAGTTGCCTGGCTGCTGGAGGTGACCGCGGGTGAGGCACCGACCCAGATCTGGCCGGTGCCCTGGCTGGTCGCGGCGGGGTCGTGCTCGATTTCGAATTCGCCGGTCAGGTTGCCGCCGATGACATCGGCGACGGTGGCGGCCAGTTGCGGCGTGAGGGAGCTGGTCACCATGGTGCCGCCCACGGTCTGAGCCGGGGTGATGGTTAAGCCGCTGATCGTTGGCGCCGAGGAGGAGCCGCTGGTAGTGATGGTCAGCTTCGGCGGGATGTTGAAGTCGGTGTCCTCCGAAGCGGTGAACGTCCGGTAGTTGTCGACGTTGGCCTCGCCGGGTGACTTCAACACCAGGCCATGGTCGGCGGCGCCAGCGGCCCAATCCTGGGCAATGCCAGTGACGTTCCACTCCATGCTGTCGGGCCAGACATCACAGTCGGAAGTGACACCCTTGGTGTTGGACGACGCGTCCTCGGTGGTGAAGGCGGGCTTGTTGGCCCAGTAAAGATTGTCCGGGTTCCAGGCACCGGTCAAGCGGGCGACCTGGACGCCGTTGCCGACCGTAGGGCCGCAATTTTGGGCGTCGATGGTGTTCATCGACAATCTGGCGTCAGTCACCGTACTGCCCTGCAGGTTTGCGGTGTCGAACCGCAGGTGCACCCGCGACTTGAACCCGCCCGTCATGGTGCCAGCCATCAGGTACGTGTTGTCTGGGTAGGCAGGTAAGTCCACCGTGTCGTACGTGGTGACCTCAACATCGGAGTCCAGAGGCAGCGTGACCGTCGGATCCACCCGTACCGGATAAGTGGTGCTCGGGTCAGTCAGGAACGCGTGGTCTGGTTTCAAGACCAGTTCGCTACGTCCTCCATTAGTCACCACGTCAGCGGCGACCTTCGCGCGTTTGGCCAGCGGGAGCCGCCCCTTGGCGCTGCCATCCCACATGATCGGCTGCGGCACCATGGAGACGATCTTGTTGCCCTTGTCCTTCAGCAGCAGCTGACCACCCTTACCTTCGGCCAGGGTCAACCCACCATCTTCCACACCAATCCGCAGCTCCAGCGGTTTGGCGGGCCGCCGACGCAGCACCACGTCGTGCCGAAACCCGGTCGGCAACGCTGTCACCACTAGGTCAGCCCCGATGCCGCCGGCGTCGGTGTAAGTGGCGACACTTCCCTTCACCGTTGGTTTGGGCAAGGGTGTGGGCCAACGCAACGCGTAGGACCGCCCATCGGCAGATATCTTCACGAAGGCGTCACTACCGCCCGAGGAAACTTCTAGGGTGACACCACCTGAGACGGCCTTGGGCTTTAGTCTCCCGCCCTGTGCGATCAGCGTGGTGTCGATCGGTACCCACGCGTCATTTTGACGGGTTCGGACCGGCCCTGTGGCAATCTCGGTCTTGTAAGAGCCATTGGGAAGCGCGTAAGTAATGCGCGTCTCGGAGGTTTCGCCAGCGACCTCCACTGGCTTTTCCTGCCTTTTAGCCTCCTGCGAGGCAGTAGTACGGGAGGCACCCGCGGGCGTCGACGCAGAGGGCGCGCTGGAAGTGCGGGTGATCGCGCTTCCAGACTTGCCTTGAGTCCACGTCGTGGCACTATTCAAGGTCGCGTTGTTTTCAAAATCGGAAGAATCCTTAGCAACTTGACCTGTGCCTTCATCGAAGGACCAATGGCCAATGACCGTCTCTTCGGCCGGTACATCCGTGCCCTCATCGGCATCGGGATTCAACTCGGAGACGATCTGCTCGGGCGGTATGTTGTCCGGCGGGGTAAAGAAAGAGTCCGGGTTACGCCCCATCGACTCGTTGCTAGCTCGATGCTCCTCTTGAGTCTCAGAGTGCGTTTCGCGAGCTAATGTCCCTTTTTGCCGGTGGGGTTGGGGTAGATCGGCCGGTCGAAGGCTCGCTGCTCGGGCTATGGGCGAGGCTGGGTGAACAATCCCGGCTCGGTCTCGACGAGGATGCCGCGGCCGGCCAGGCGTTTGAGCTTGGCGCAGATGTTCCGCCCAGGGCCGCCCTGCACCCGCCGGCCGCTCAAGGCACGCCTTGGATCCTCCTGCGGCCCCAGGTCGGGTTCTCCCGCTCCATCCGCCGAAACCAGCCGTCGCAGGCACGATCAGCGAGTACCACCACGCCGCGTAACAGCAGCTCAGACCACGAAACTCAATATTCGAGCGGCACACCGAGTGACCTGCGGGTCACCATATGGCGAACGTGCGGGACACTCCGCTGCCCGTGTGCGACTCGCACCGGAATCGCCCGCGTGATTGTGCGGGTCCGGCGCCATATCACAATTCACCGTCGAGCGCGGCGAAAGTGCGGTCTCGTTCTCCGACTATCGGCCAGTACCGCTGTGGGCCCATGGTCGGATGTGCGGGGGGATCCCGTTCGCGATCATCGAGCTGTGCAGCGATCGTCCAGACCTGCTCCCCGCTCACGCGAAACCCGCGATCACTGGAGACGCCCTCGAGATCAGGGAGAGGCGTGAAACCGTTTCACGGCGAGCTTGACGTGGCGATCGGCTTCAGCAGGAGACAGAACAAGCCGGCTTCCGCCTTGATCAGCAATCGAAGGAGACACCCCCATGAACCCCCCCTCTCATCCCCCGCTGCCGATCCCCGCACACCTCAGCAAGGCAGCCCGCGAATTCCTGACGCAGCCGCCTCCGACGCAGGCGCCCTCTCTTCCCGAACGGGAAGACACCGACGGCTGGCTGCGCCTGGTCGAGCGAACCGACGGCTACATCCGCGCCTGGCTCGCAGACCGAGCCCTTCCGTCGCCGGTCGCCGCCCAGGACACACAGGTCGCCGGCGTCCACACCTACGTCCTGCGTGCCGAGGGCGACACGGCCACCGACAAAGGGCCGATCTACCTTGACATCCACGGCGGCGCCCTCCTCTACGGCGGCGGCGATCTGTGCGCTCACAGCTGCGCCGAAACCGCGCTGAACACCGGGATGACCACCTGGAGCATCGACTACCGGATGCCGCCACTGCATCTCTATCCCGCTGCGCTCGATGACTGCCTCGCCGTCTACCAGGCCTTGCTGAAGGTCCGCGATCCCGCCGACGTCTTTGTCGGCGGCGCCTCAGCCGGCGGCAACCTCGCCGCCGCACTACTGGTGCGGGCCAAGGACGAAGGGCTTCCGATGCCAGCGGCGCTGGTACTACGGACACCGGAGGTCGACCTCACCGAGTCCGGCGACAGCTTCCACACCAACGCCGGCATCGACAACGTCCTGTCAAGCCTGCGGGAGGTGAACGAGCTCTACGCGAACGGGTACGACCTTTCCCACCCCTACCTGTCCCCATTGTTCGCCGACCTGTCCGGCTTCCCGCCCACCTTCCTGCAATCCGGCACCCGGGACCTGTTCCTGTCCAACACTGTCCGCATGCACCGCAAGCTGCTGTGGGCCGGCGTCGAAGCCGAACTGCACGTCTTCGAGGCCATGCCACACGGCGGCTTCGGCGGCACCAGCCCCGAGGACGCCGAGCTCGCCGCCGCGGTCCGTGACTTCCTGGACCGGCACCGCCGACGACTCTGAGCCTGGCGGCGGGCGGCGGTCCCCTTTGCCTGCCAAAACGCCGGCGGGTGCCGTGGGGACGATCTGGGCACAACTGCCCATTGCGCCAGTACTGAGCTTCTGGTGCGCGCCGACCTGCGTGGGAGAGCAGGAAATCGCGCTCGCGCGGCGGCCGTGCCCGGACCTGCAACCGACTCGGCGCCGCCGCGGCGCCGAGTCTGTAGCCTTGCATGCGTTGGCACGGCTCCAGGGGCCCTATCAACTGACCTGTGGTTTTGCCGCCGCCTGCACGAGTCGGCGCTTCCAGCGTGGCCCGCAGCCCGCACTTCGGAAGCCGTTCGACTATTCGTTGCGGCGCAAGTCCATGCTGTCGGATCCGTCCCACCGGTTGTTCGCGGCTGCTTGGCGGGCTCGCTCTGCGAGTTCGCCGGTCAGGCCGGTGCATTCGATGCACCATTCGACCCACTGGGGTAGCAGATCGAGGATGGCCTCGGCGTACTTCTTGATGTACCCGTCTGCGATGAGGATCACGTGTGGTGGATGAGATCTGCTGGTCGGCGAGTCACCGTTCGGTCTACGGGCGCGGGTGGGTGAACAAGCCGGGCTCGGTTTCGATCAGGATGTCGCGGCTGGTCAGGCGTTTGAGCTTGGCACGGACGTTTTGGATGCCGTTGGGCGTCAGCGGCAGATCCATCGCCAGAGCCAGGTCACGGGCGCGCAGAGAGCCGCCGGTCTCGCTGAAGACGGTGAGGATCTGCTGGTAGTCGGGATGATCGAAGCCGACCAGTGGCGCATCCGGTTCAACCAGGGCGGGGTCGGCTTCGGCGAGGGACAGGAGGGTCTTGCGGCTGATCCGCAGGTCCTCGACCGCCTGGCTGAGTTCGCCCAACCGCCCGGTCAGGGAGTCGATTTCGGCCTGGGCCTGCTCGATCTGGCCGGTCAAGGCCTGTTCGCGGGCATCCAGCCGGTCCAGGAGCCAGGTTCCGGGATCGGGCGGGCATCGGGCCTGGTCATGTCCACCGCCAGGAGGGAGCCGCGGGGGTCAGACGCCGGGACATCACGTCCGTCATCGCCCAGTACACCCGTGATTCGGAACTCGACGGGAGATGTTCATAGTCGCGGACCAGCCGCCGGTGGAACATCAAGATCCCGTACGTTTGCTCGACGACCCATCGTTTCGGCTGGGGCACGAAGCCTTTGTCGGCGGGGTTGCGTCCGACGATGTCCACGGCGATCCCCAGGCCGGCGCCATGAGCGACGACCACGTTCTTGAATCCCTGGTCGGCCAGCGCCTTGGTCACGGTTCCCTCGGTGACGGCGGCGACCCGGTCCAGCAGGGCGATCCCGGCCGTGTTCTCGTGAGCTGAGGCCGCGAGCACGACGACCGCGATGACCAGCCCCAGCACGTCTACGGCCAGGCCCCGCTTTCTGCCCGGCACCCGTTTCGCGGCATCCCTTCCGGTCGTTTCCGCGGGGACCCCGGCCGCGACGTGGACGCTTTGGGTGTCCAGCACGACCAGGCTCGGGTCGACTAATCGCTTCTTCTGCTCACGCAGATGCCAGCGCAGCAGGTCGTGGATCGTCTTGTCGGTGCCGTCATCGCGCCATTTGGCGAAGTAGTACGTCGCGCCCTTGGGCGGCAGGTCATGGGGAAGATAGTCCCATTGGACGCCGGTTCGCCCCTGGTAGCGGATCGCGTTGACGATCTCCCGCAGCGCATAGTTGCCTTCGTGGCCGCTGACCGACGGGTGCGCGGCCTTCCATGCCGTGAGGACCGGCTCGATCAACGCCCACTGCGCGTCGGTCAAGTCGCTCGGGTACGGCTTGCGCTCAGTCACCGCGCCATCCCAGCACAACTGGACCCGCCGACTGGCAGTAACGCTACAAATCCACGCGATCACATAGTGACATCATGGACAAGGGCTCGCGTAACGCACTCTCAGACCAGCTGCGAGCAGGTGCCGCCTGCGGTGTGCTAGTGAGATCTCCTGTGTACTGTTCCAGCACCTCCGAGGTGACAATGTCCTCTTCAACACTGGGGTGCATAGTGATCCGCTTTGGCGCGGGTGTGTATTCGATCATGAGGGTGGGGGCGTGGCGGTAGCCCGGGTAGGGGTCGCCGCTGTGTTCGCTGGAGTAGTACTGGCGCCAATTGATCGTGGCGCTCTCGCTGACGGCTCGTAGCATCACCCCGTGGTTAGCCATGCCCTGCTCGATCCAGGCACGGGCCATGCCGGTGACCCGGTGCACCAGCTGCTCCTCTTTTGCGCACCAGCTGGCAGGGTCGGCCTCATAGTTGTAGCCGGCCGCGTTCGCGCCTTGCAGGGTGCTGGAGAACGAGGGCTGCCTGGACCAGCTCAAGTTGTTCGTGGCGCCGTCGAGGGTCCAGGCGGAGGTGACCTGGGCCGCCGCGATCGACCCGAGGTTGTTGCCGCACAGCTGGCCGCCGGGGCCGCCGGACTTGTAGTTCCACACCCACAGGTCCGCATCCACCACGGTGGCGCCTTCGAGCGCGGGGTCGTCGGTGTCGAACTTCAGATACACCCGGGCGATGTCGGCGCTGGTGGACGTGGTGCCCACACGCAGCCAGCCGGCCGCGGCGTTGTTAGTACTGGGGCTGTTCTTACTGACCCAGGCATCATCGGGTTCTCCGCCGCCGAACCATTCGGAAGCCGCGGCGATCGTCACCGGGTAGGTCACCGCGGTATCGGCCAGGAACTTCTCGTCCGGGGTGAACACCAGCTCCGACGTCGTGCCGGAGGTCTCCACGCGCGCGTCGACCGGCGAGGTCCTGCCCTCGTCAGGGGAGGCCTCCACCTTGGCGTCCATGGCGGTCAGCACGATCGGCGCCGCCGCCGCCTTGCCCTTGGCGTCCTTGAGTTGCGGCAGCCCGTCGGAGGTCGTGCCGAACGTGGTGCCCTTGGGCAGAGTGAGGGGTAGCCGCACGGTCACCGGGCCGGTCGGGCGCTGGCGGAAGACCACCTGGGAGATGAACCCGTCGGCTTGGGCCTGCACGACCAGGTCCGCTCCCGGCGCGACGGCATCGGGGTAGGTGACCGTGCTGCCGGAGATCTTCGGCTCCGGCAGCGCCCGGGCGGCCTTCAGGCCGATCTTGCCCTGCTCGCCGTCCGCCGACACCAGGTGTTTGCTACCGCGTCCGCCGAAGGTCAGCGGGCTTTTGACGCGCGCGGCCTGGAGCTTGCCGTCGCGGGTGTCGATGCGGGTATCGATGGGCTCCCAGGTGCCGCTGGCCGGGTTCTTCAGCTGGACGGGGCGTGTACAGCTCGGCCCGCAGGTTCTTACCGTTCGGAGTCGCCCAGACCCTCATGGTCTCAGTGAACCGCGAGGGCACCTCAACAGGCTTGCCGGACGTGGCCGCCTTCTCCCAGGCGGTTTTAAGCCCAGGGTCGGTCAGTTGAGTCGTCGTCGATGACGTGGAGGTGGGGGATGGTGTGGGGTCCTGGGCGGCCGCAGGTGCACTTAGGAGCGAAAGCGGCAGCGTCAGGGCCACGATCAGGGCAGCACAGCGGCGCGTCCGGACGGCTAAGCCGGACGCTGATCGACGTCTGTTCACTCACAACCTTTCGAACATGCGTATGAAAACAAATTGATCATCACACGATGCAAGCGCAAAAGCAAAGATCATTTCCAGTAACGGGTAAGGGGCGCTCCGTGAAGAAATGCGCTTGATATGTCGGCGCGGTCGGCGCGGTCGGGGGTCCCGGTAGTAATCGCGGAAAATCCAACGGATATCGCTGACCATCGTCGGTGTGAAGCGTTCAGGCCAGGTCGGCGGCATCCTCAGACCGGCCCGCCGTATCCACCGACCAGCACACCAGCCCTGCGGCGCCATCACATCAGAGCAAGCCAGAGGTAGGTTCGTTGGATTTTCCGCGATTACTACCGGGACCCCAGGATCGCGAAGCCGTGCCCGCGCAGGCTCTTCTCGAAGCCGCGCCGGGCCGATCCGGGAATCCAGGGGTTCTTGATCCGCGTGTCGAACGCCGCGGCCGACAGGGCCCGGGAGTGGTCGCCGAGGTCGGCAAGCCATTCGCGCAGCCCTTGCCCCTTGGACACCAGCTCGGTGGCGGCCTGCTCCGCCTGACCCGGCGGCTCGGCGCCGCCCACACCGTCAACGCCGCCACCACCGACCCGTTCGCCGCGATCAAGACACTGGGCGGGGCCGACGTGGCGATCGTGCCGGCAGCCGGCCCTCGCGTTCTGGAGCAGGCCCATGCCTCACTCCGGGTACCGTCCGGTGCCGCCGCCCCGACGTGCTCTTGCGATATCAGAAGTGAATTCGCCGGGCTAAGCGTGGTCCAGGACCGCGATATCAAAAGTAAAACCTGTGCTTGGATTCTGATATCTGGCGATGTCAGATGAATTCGAGCGCACGTTGTACGCCGAGCGGTGGCGGACCGCGTGCGGTCACTACGGGTTATGTCGGCCCGCTATGCAACACTATGCGCCATGTCTCTTGCTGACCTCAGCCTCGACCATTGGCGGACCGTCGACGAGGCCACGGTACGAAGGATCGCGCAGGAAGCAGCCGGCCTGGTGGCAGGACGGGTGTCCCGCGTCGAAACGGTCGAGCACCTCGGGGGCGAGTTCCACCGTGTCCTTGTTGAAAGGGATGGCCAGGAGTTCGCTCTGATCCCGGGCGGCACGGTCAGGCTCGGATTCGACCCGAACGCCTGGCAGCCGACGCCCGAGCAGGAAGCGGACTACGCAGAGAGCCTGTCCGACGGGTTCGGCCATGGAGAGAATCTCCGCGCTTACCTCACCCACATGCTGAGCCCTCGCCGGACAGCGATCGTGCCCACCGTCCTCATGGCCGTCGAAGACGAACCCCTGGAGGAGTTCCCCGCCGACATGCCCGCCATCCTTGCCGAGCGCGGCCTGCGGATGCCGAGCCCGGACGAGTGGGAGCATGCCTGCGGCGCGGGTACGGACACCCTGTTCCGCTGGGGCGACGAATGCCCCCTCGACCGAATCCCCTATGGCCCCCACGACGGACCGCACCAACAGCTCAACGCCTTCGGCCTGCGCATCGCCTACGACACCTACCGCGCCGAGCTGAGCACCGACCCCTCCGCCGTTCACGGCGGAGACGGCGGAGAATCGGTCTGCGGCGGCTACGGCTACCTGCTCGGCTGGCTGCCCCTCGCCACCGCGAACCGCAACCCGAACATGGCGGAGCTCGTCTACGGCCCGGAGGGCGAAGACAGCATCGACACCTGCTCCATCCGGCCGATCCTGACGCTCTCATGACATGAACTCGCACCCCGGCCCTCCAAGCGCGCCGCACCTAGGCCGGCAACCGCCCGATGGCCGATAGAGCTCAGTTCGCAGCGCCGGGAGGTCGCGCCAGCGTTCGGCCGACGCCAGAGCGTCCAGGCTGATCCGCTCCAGGAACGCACCGCCCCTGGCCAGGCGGCGTCCCACTGGCGTGTCGAGCCCGAGCGCTTGATGCCTGGGGGCCCTCCTGTTATCGGCGCTGGGGCCGTAGTCCGTCGAGGATGATCTGGGCGATGTGCGCGGAGCGTTCACGGCTGGTGTCCGCGTCGGCGTGCCGGATCGCGGCGAAGGCGCCGGCGACGATTGCCATCACCTCGTCGACTGTCACATCGTGGCGTACGACCCCTGCGCGATGGGCGCGATCGAGCAAGCGTGCGACCTGGTGCGTGAGGTCGGCAGCGGCGTCCGGAGCGGCGTTGCGAAGGTCGAACTCGGCGGCCGTGAGCGCGCTCTTCACCGCTGCGTTCTCGGCGCCCGAGGCCATCATCCGGGACAGCAGCGTGAACAGGGCGGCCGGATCGTCGGTGCCGGTGAGCGTTTCTCCCTCGATGACCAACTGCCTGATCTGGTCGATCGCGACGGCGAGATAGAGCGCTTCCTTGGTGGGGAAGTGTCGGTGGACGGTGCCTGGACCGACACCCGCGCGGCGGGCGATCTCGTCGAGCGAGATGCCGAGGCCTTGCGAGGCGAACGACTGCTGCGCGGTCCGCAGTACCCGCTCACGATTGCGGCGCGCGTCAGCCCGTAGCTCCCGGTCGTTCACGGGAGCCGTCGGTGGCTCGGCTGGAGTTCGTTCAGGCGTTCGGCTGGACATCTCACCCCTAGCTTAACCGGGGCGTCGCCCCGTATGCTGCCTCATGTAAACGGGGCAAAGCCCCGTTTATGAGTCCGCGTCATTTCACCATGAGCAGGCCCCGCCGAACACGAGGAGGCCCCTTCAATGACCACACGCGAGGAAGCCGGCGCCCTGGTGCTGCGGATGCAGGAATGCTTCAACACCCGGCAGTTCGACCAGGCCGCCGACCTGTTCACCCCCGACTTCCTCAACCACCCGCTTGGCGCCATCGGGTTCGAAGCGGGCAGGGACGCCTGGGGCCAGGTCGTTGCCCGGTTCCCGGCCATGCGCGTTGTCGCCGACGACATCCTGATCGACGGCGACAAGGTTGCCGTCCGCTCATCCGTTGAGGGGATGGCGACCCCGGGTAGCGACGTCCGGCCCGTGCTCATCGAAATCTTCCGCATCGACAACGGCCGGCTCGCGGAGACCTGGGGCATCACCGAGGGCCCGGATCCACGACGCTGAGGCCCCCGTGGTCTCGCCAGGTCCTCCGGCGGACCAGCCCCACCGCGCCGACGCCACCGCCTCAGAACGGTCAGCGGTGACGAGACGGGCTTACCGCCGAGGAGATCGCCGCGGCGGAGGCCGAAGGCCGCTGTCGCGGCCGGCCGCCGGCCACGAGCGCACCTCATCAGGGCAGCGCCTGCCGAGATCCGGTCCGTCTCGGGGGGCGGCCGGGATCAGACCGTCGACCGGGACCAGCCGGGCCACCACGCCGGATTCGCTCGGCAACCGCACGGGCCCGTTCGGAGTCGTGATCACATGGCTGGAAAAGGATTGGACGGGGTGATGCTCGGGCTTGTAACTTGCAGCTGGCCGTGACACCGCCCGAGGAGGTGAGACCCATGAACGCTGTATCGATGTGGGTGCTCCCCCTTTCCTTCACGGTCGGGCGATCGACGTAGGTGTCGCCGGGAGCGCCTCGCCAACAAGGCACTCCCGAAAGGCAACACCTATGGACTCTCAGCAGTTCACCACCGAGCCGTCGTCGAACGGTACGGTCGAGCGCGGCTTCACCGTGGGCGACGTCCCCGGACTCCGGTCGCCGGCCTCCGGCGCCGATCGCGCGCCCCTCACGTTCGACGTGATCATTGCCGGGTGCGGGCCGACCGGTGCGATACTGGCCGCCGAACTGCGGCTGCACGACGTGCGGGTACTCGTTCTGGAAAAGGAGACCGAGCCCAAGTCGTTCGTCCGCATAGTCGGTCTGCATGTCCGCAGTCTCGAGCTGATGGCGATGCGCGGACTGCTGGATCGCATTCTCGAACACGGAAGACGGCGTCCGGCCGGCGGTTTCTTCGCCGCCATCCCCAAACCCGCGCCCAAGGGCCTGGATTCCGCGCACGCCTATCTGCTGGGCATCCCGCAGCCGGTCATCGAACGTCTACTCGAGGAGCATGTGATCGAACTGGGTGCGCAGGTCCGGCGCGGTTGTGCGGTGGTCGATTTCGAGCAGGACGACGAGGGCGTGACCGTCGAACTGGCCGACGGGGAGCGGCTGCGTTCGCGCTATCTCATCGGCTGTGACGGCGGGCGCAGTACGGTGCGCAAACTGCTCGGCGTCGGCTTCCCCGGCGAGCCCTCGCGGACCGAGACGCTGATGGGCGAGATGGAGGTGGGTGTACCGCGGGAGGAGATCGCCGCCAAGGTGGCCGAGATCAGCGAGACCCGTCAGCCATTCTGGCTCCGGCCCTTCGGCGAAGCCGTCTACAGCGTCGTGGTCCCCGCCGCGGGAGTCGGCGACCGCGCGGAACCGCCCACCCTCGAGGATTTCAAACACCAGCTGCGCACCATCGCCGGAACCGATTTCGGCGTGCACTCCCCGCGCTGGTTGTCCCGCTTCGGGGATGCCACCCGGCTGGCCGAACGTTATCGGGTCGGACGGGTGCTGCTGGCCGGCGATGCGGCGCACATCCATCCACCCATCGGCGGTCAGGGCCTCAACCTGGGCATTCAGGACGCATTCAACCTCGGCTGGAAACTGGCCGCGCAGATTTGCGGCTGGGCCCCGGAAACACTGCTGGACACCTACCAGGCCGAACGTCATCCGGTCGCCGAGGACGTGCTGGACAACACCCGCGCCCAGGGGGAACTGCTGTCCGCCGGACCGGGCCCGCAGGCCGTGCGCAGGCTGCTCACCGAACTGATGGACTTCGACGAGGTGAACCGCCATCTGATCGAGAAGATCACCGCGATCGGCATCCGCTACGACTTCGGCGAAGGCCCCGACCTGCTCGGCCGCCGCCTGCGCGACATCGACGTGAAACAGGGCCACCTCTACGGGCTGCTGCATCGCGGCCGCGGCCTGCTGCTGGACCGCACCGAACGCCTGACCGCCGGCGGCTGGTCCGACCGGGTCGATTACCTCGCGGATCCCACCGCGGTACTGGATGTTCCGTGCGTCCTGCTCCGCCCCGACGGCCACGTCGCCTGGATCGGCGACGATCAGCAGGACCTGGACCGCCACCTCTCCCACTGGTTCGGCAAGCCCGCCGACTGATTTCGCCTGAGCGACCCGAGCGGGAACCGGAGCCGGGAAGTGACCCGCGTCCTCCTCGTAAGCGACCGCGAAGCGGTGCGGTGTCGGGTGAGACGCCGGGAGATTCCGTGTTCGGGACGTGGAAAGGCCCACTCCCCGTGCGGAGGGAGCGGGCCTTTCGCCTGTGGGTGGGGGTGGTCAGCGGAGGACGGGGTAGCGGCGCACCAGGGAGGTGGTGGCCCACCAGGCGCCGATGCCCCAGGTGGTACCGGCGCCGCCCAGGGCCAGGCCGG